>JBJKPP010000197.1:0-14506 GCA_046706145.1 Ignavibacteriaceae bacterium
AGCATTTCATCAAGCTCATAAAAGCCTGTAGGTACAGAAAATTTCTTATTTGTGTTAGAATGAATAGCTTCAATATATTCGAGAGCATCTTTGACTGCTTTGTCCATTCCAAGGAAGGTCTTTTTGAGATGAGATTCGGTTATTTCAAAGATTTTTCTTTCAGCATTATCGAGAATATCAAATGCATCCTCCGTTCCGGAGTACGCAGCCTTTGCAATTTCGTGTGAACTGGAAATTAATCCTCTAAGAATTTCCTTTTCTAAAATAATCTTTGCATGATATTCAATATTTGCAGCGGAAGAAATGTTCTGAGAAAGCTTGCTTATATATACTGCACCACCGACTTCCTCCAGTTGCTCTCTCTTTTTCAACTCTTCATAAAGCGTTACGGTATCAATTGGTTCACCAGCTTCAAATAGTGAAGACATTGCTTCAAAAATGAGTTTATGCTCCTTTAAATAAAACGTATCCGAAGAAAGCATCTCGATTGCTTTTGCAACTGCTTCCTTCTCAATAAGCATTGCGCCCAAAACAGATGCTTCTATTTCCGGAGCGGCTGGTGGTTTTACGTCTGCCGGTATTAAGCTTCCTGTACCGTTATTTTGATTTCTCTGTGCCATGCTTTAATTATTTGAAATGAATACTGCCTACGACAGACAAGATTCTAATACTCTAAAGATACAAAAAATTTTAAATTGGTGAACCCAATAATTATTTATCCAAATATTTCTTTAAGTAATTTATCCTTATCTAACTTTGATTGCCACTCACGGTGTCTCTTGACTGATTCTGTCCTTTTCTTATTTGTCACAGTTATGAAATATTTTGTTACATTATTTTTTAGGTTGAACAAAGATAATTTTTAATTGAAAAATGGAACACTGATGACACGGATAAAACTGATTTTCACTGATTTAAAAATTGATTATTATTTTTTGGTTAACCACTTAATAATATTCACCATTTACTTCAGGCAAGTTCATCATAAAGTTTTCTAAACTTTTTTACATCTTCCCAGCAATCCTTTTTCCAATGTGGATTTCTCAACAAGGCGGCAGGATGGTAAGTTATCATAACTTTTGCACCTGCGAATTCATACAAATTTCCACGTAACTTCGTCAAAGATTCTCTTTTCTTCAGCAAACCTTTCGCCGCTGTTAAACCCAAACAAAGTATGAGTTTTGGTTTTATTAATTCAACTTGTTTTAATAAATAAGGAAGACAAGTATCCATTTCATCAGGCAAAGGAGTTCTATTTCCGGGTGGTCTGCATTTTACAATATTTGCAATATAAACATCTTCCCTGGCAAATTTTATAGCTTTAAGAATATCATTTAAAAGCATGCCTGCCCTTCCAACAAAAGGCTCACCTTGTTTATCCTCTTCCGCACCAGGACCTTCGCCTATAACTAAAACATCAGCGTTTGGATTGCCAACACCGAAAACAAACTTATTTCTCCCTTCGTGTAACCGACATTTTGTACAATTTTTAATTAAACTATAGAGTTTGTCTAGATTTTCAGTTTTCTGCCAAGCTTCTCTTTCATCAAAAAGGGACATCGAGTTTTCTTCGTTTATTGTTATTTTTTCTACTTTTTGTGGTTCTTCAGATTCCTTTTTATTTTGAGGTTTGCTAATGTGTAAGTCCTCTTGAAATAAATCATCACCAAAGATTTCTTTCTGGTCAATAAGTGATTGTTTTATTTTTTTCTTTTTAGTTTGGTCCACAAGCCAACCTTGGTTTAACCTTTATTCCTTGTGATTAAGCAATAGCCAAGCGGAATTTTAGTGGCTATTTTATCTTAAGTATCTCTGACAAAATTCTATTGGCAACCTGGAATTTAGTTTGTAGAGGGATTTCTCGCTTCTTACCATCTTTGTTAATTATGGTCACTTTATTTGTATCAAACTCAAAGCCACTTTTTTTATTTTTTAAGGAATTTAGCACTATTAAATCTAGATTTTTACTTTTTAGTTTCTTGGAAGCATTCTGAATTTCCTTTTCAGTTTCTAATGCAAATCCAACTACTATTTTTCCATTTTTATTAATTGTTCCAAGAATATCGTCCGTTTTTGAAAGCTGAATTTGATTGAAATTTCCTTCTTTCTTGATTTTATTTTTGGCTAATTGCTTGGGCTTAAAATCCGCAACTGCCGCCGCCATAATTAAGATATCATTTTCCTTTAATTCCGAATTAACACTTTTCTGCATCTCCGCTGCATTTCTAATCTTAATTGTCTTAATTTCTTGATAAGCATTTCCAGAAGTTGGGCCCGAAATCAATGTTACATCGGCTCCTCTTAAATAAGCCGCTTTCGCTAATTGATATCCCATCTTACCAGACGACCTGTTTCCTATAAATCTAACAGGGTCAATATCTTCGTATGTTGGTCCGGCTGTAACTAGAACTTTTTTGCCGGTAAAATCTTTTCCATAACCTGAGAGCACTAATTCTGCAGCATCGATGATTTTGGAAATATCTGCCAATCTGCCTTTGCCTTCTAACCCACTTGCAAGTTCTCCTTCTTCAGCATCCACAATGTAATAACCTAAATCTGATAGCTTCTTTAAATTCTCTTGCGTGATTGTATTTTCATACATGTCCACATCTGCTGCGGGAGCTATTAGCAAAGGTTTTTTCAGAGCAGAAACTAAGGTTGTTAGCGCATTATCTGCAAAACCATAGGCTATTTTTGCTGTGGTATTGATTGTTGCAGGAGCAATAATCATCAAGTCTGCCCATCTAGAATAATCTACATGCCAGGTTGGAGAATCAGAATTGCCACCATCTAAAAAAGTGTCGGATATTATTCTATTTTTTGAAAGAGTTGATAAAGTTAGCGGTGTTACGAAATTAAGCGCGGAAGGAGATGTGACGATTTTTACCTGCGCTCCTCTTTTTATTAACTCCCTGACTAAGAAGCAAGACTTGTATGCAGCAATACACCCTGTAATACCAACAATTATTTTTTTGTTTTTGAAACTATCTTGCATTAAAAGTTTCTATTTAAAGAAAAAATTTGGGTTACCCTATTTATTAAAATAAACCAGAGTAACCCAACAAAAATTAAAAGATAATAGTCTTATTTTTTATAAGAGTATTCAACATTCCCATCGAGCAGTTCGTGCAGGGCCTGAATATGAGGTTTCTCTTTCTTTTCAAGTTCCAAAGCAATTTTCAAAAGTGCCGGATTTGTAACTTCTTCCGCTTCGTCTTCGGTAGCTGGAACAGTAACTGTGTTTAGCAAAGCATTGTATTCAATCTTGTTTTCATTGTTAATTTGACGGGCTCTTTTGGCAGCAACAATGATAGCTTCGTAAACATTGCTAGCCTCTTTATCTATTACCCTCAAATCGACAGGTTCCATTTCCATTAAGACTCTCCTTGTAATATTTTATTTATTAAAATCTTGGTTTCTTCTATTGCTTTTTCTAAATTTTCATTCTTGATAAGATAATCAAATTTGTCCTTAAATCTCAATTCCATTTTTGCTCTCTCAATACGTTTATTCAAGTCGCTTTCTGACTCAGTATTGCGTTTTTTGAGCCTTTTGACAATTTCATCGTAGCTCGGTGGTAGAACAAAGATTAAGCTGGCTTCTGGATAAATTTTTTTAATAGATAAGGCACCTTTTACATCAAGCTCAAGAATAACCGAAATTCCTTTATTTATATTATCTTCAATTGAACTTTTTAACGTACCGTAGTAATAATCATAAAACTTTTCCCACTCTACAAATTCATTATTCTCTATTTTCTTTTCAAATTCTTCATTGGTTAAAAAAAAATAATCGACGCCGTCTGTTTCGTTATCTCTTTTCTTTCTTGTGGTTGCAGAAACAGAAAAAACCAGATTGGATGTTTCATTTAAAATAGTTTTAATAATAGTAGTCTTGCCAGTACCGCTTGGGGCAGAAATAACTATTATTTTACCTGCCTGTCCGGCAGGCAGACCGGATTGTTTACTCAACGTTCTGTATTTGTTCTCTTATTTTTTCTATTTCTTCTTTAATTAAAACTGTTTTGTGACTTATAGCCGAGGAAACTGTCTTAGACGATATGGTATTCGTCTCTCTGTGCATTTCCTGGCAAAGAAAGTTTAATTTTCTTCCAGAATCATCATCACTTTTAACACTTTGAACAAAAAATTTAAGATGACTTTTCAATCTTGTACATTCTTCAGTAATATCAGCTTTTTCAGCCAGTAGCGCTAATTCAAGCTCAAGCCTATCTGATGAAATTCTTGAAGCACTGTTGTCTATCAATGACAAAGCTTTAGCCTTCAAATTTTCAAAATTTTCTTTAACACTTTTCGTTGATTCCTGTTCTATTTCTTTTAAGGCTTCCTCAATTAATACAACTCGATTTAGCAAATCTTTCTCTAATTCTTTACCTTCGTTTTTTTTCGTCTTAGCAAGATTATCCAGGGCTGAAACGAGCGCCTTCTTAATTGTATTTATATTTTCTTCCGTAATCACAGATTCTTCAGAGAGGAAAAAATCTTTATTTCCCAAAATGTGCTCAAGTTTTACTTCTTCCGAAATTTTAGACTTCTTTTTGATTTCATTGATTAAGTTCAAAAGGATCTTCAATTTATTTTCGTCAACCGAAAAAGTATTACTGTTAAGCTTCTTAAATTTTATTTGAATTGATACAATAACTTTTCCCCTGTTGATTTTATTCTTTATGGTTTCCTTCAATTCATAATCGAGACTAAAAAAATTAGGAGGAAGTTTTAAAGAGATATCCAGATAACGACTATTAATACTCTTTACTTCGACCTCGGCAGAAATAGACTTATTCTGAGCTTTTCCACTGCCAAAGCCAGTCATGCTATTTAACATAAATTAACCTTTTGATAAGAGTTTTGAAAAATACACATTTTCAAAAAGCTTCGCCAATACC
Organism: Ignavibacteriaceae bacterium; assembly: GCA_046706145.1. Lineage (GTDB taxonomy): Bacteria > Bacteroidota > Ignavibacteria > Ignavibacteriales > Ignavibacteriaceae > JBJKPP01. The sequence goes on from JBJKPP010000197.1 coordinate 4,907, forward strand.
AAAGTGAAATTCCATTTGTTTCCAGAATGGCTTTTTCAGAATAGTCGTTTTGTCGTAAGGGTTATAAATCTTGTAACCGAAATCTACACGGAAAGGTGCAATTTGTGTATAGTATCTAAATCCAAAACCGGCAGCTATGGCAACCTGGTCAAATCTAAAAGTATTGGCACCAATCCATGTATTTCCATAATCAACGAAAAGGGCTGTACCAAATTGTTGAACAAAACGGTAGCGCAGCTCAAAAGAACCTTCCAGCAAGAAAGTGCCTCCTTTTATATCCGTAACGCCTTCAATGTAGTTAGTAAATTGAGGAGCTTCTAGTGGATGAAGCTCATTTGCTCGCCAACCTCTTACCGAGTTACTTCCGCCGGCAAAAAAAGTTCTGTTTATAGGAATACCGGCATAGCTGCCCACAAACGGCTGAATGTCTCCTATTTTCGCTTTCACTGCAAATATTGTATTCTTTCTAATATTCATAGGAAAATAGAAAGAATTAGTGAAAACTAATCTGTAAAAAAGTGCTCCGTTATATTGGGTTTTAAAAATTTTTGAAAAAGCATAAGGAAAGATATTTGCAACTTCTGCCTCCATAGAAATATTGTATCCTGTTGTAGGAAAAAGGATATTATCCACTGAAGTGCGCCCGAAATTTGCGCCTATATAAGATGGGGTTTTTGAAGACAGACTGTCTATTGTAAAATAATTCTCTTTATCTTCTTCAACCGAAAAATATGTGCTCAAGAAATTTATGACGGTAAACTTTGGAAGTTCAAATTCAAAATTCAACTTGGTTCCATATGTTGTTACATTATAATTACTCTGTTTTAAAATCTGAACAAAGTTCTCCCACTTTCCAAATATCGGCTTATGAAAAAGATAGGGCTGGTCAATTGTTATTCTTGCATCAACATAGCCCAAAAGAGTTGTATCGGTGACAGAGAACTTCCTTATTAAGTGAAGAAAATCAACATTAAGTATATCTTGAATACCAAAAGAAGGAGTAATAGTTAATGTTCTAGCATCTCCCAAAAAGTTTTTTCTTATGTAAGATGTACTTAAACCTACGTTCGGTGCATTGTTTTGGTTGTTTAAAATTAATTCCGGTGAAAGTTCATTCATTAAACCAATATTTCCTGAGAGCATTAAAGGAACTTTACTATCGGTAGTATCTTTTTCCTGTGCGGAAAGAATCACATTATTAAACAGCCCCGTTCTGAAAAGACGAACTTGCTTCCGTCTGATGTCATCTAAATTATAAATCTCACCTTTTTTTACATCGGTTATCTTACGAAGCAAATCATCCGAAACATCACCCGCTCCCCTTCCACTTTTTCTAATAATCAATGAATCAATTTGATATTGTTTTCCGATAGTGTAATAAATATTAATGTTGGCCCTGCTTTGCGAAGTATCTTTCACTATGATAGTTGAATCAAACCGGGCAAACATGTAACCATTGTTTAAGAGAATATTTAGACCGTCATCTACATTCTGCTGCAATTTGGACTGGTCATACCTTTTCGTAGTATCAACTTCAAGCGCATTTTCCATATATCCTTTTATTAAAGGAGGTATAGAATCTATTCCGAAAATATCAACGTCTCCGAATTTGGAAGGCTTATTCTCTTTGATAATATAAGTTAAGTCAACACTTTCTCCGCTTGTATCTACACTATATTTGTATGAAAATTCTGCCTCAAAGAAACCATGTGCATTATAAAAAGCTTGAAGCGCGCCTAAATCTATGGGTATTTCAGTTGAGTCAAAATATACTGCCTCTTTACCGAAAGAAGTGAAAGAATTTAAGAATTTCCAAAACCAGCCGGGGCTTTCCTGTGAATAAATAATATATCTAAGCTCCGAAGAAGAGAATTCGTTATTTCCCTGAAAATTAATAGAGCTTAATTCGTACCCCGTTTCTTGTGCTACAGCAATTGAGGTAAGAAAAATAGGTATGACAAAAAACTTGAGGATATTTTTCAGGGACATAAAAAATCGCTTAAAGTGTCAAAGCAATGGATTAATCACTAAAAGAAACATTGTAGGAAGCAAGTTTTAAATTAGGATAATCCTTTTTAAAGTAACTTGTGTAAAAGTTCCTGAGTTCCGGACTATCCATATTCTTAGAGAGAAATAAGTTCGTTCCCTTTTTATCTACGACAAGGTGTGCTAAATACACCTGTTTTTTGGAAAAGTCTATTACATACGAAAAAATTTCTCCGCCTCCGCTGCCAAGATAATAATCCTGAGAATTGTAATAAAGAAGCTCATGGTTAAAGCCAGGAAACTTTATTTTTTTTGTTAGAGATTCATTAAAAGACCCGCTTAACAAGCTAGTATTGTACACAACACTAAAGGAACCATCGTCATTCTGTGTAATTAGATAGAAAGTTATTCCTGTGGTATCGCTCTTTGTTATTTCTTTGCCTGCAACAATTTCTATCTTATTTTGATTATCAAAGGAACCCCTATAAGCGAAATTAACATCGTTACCAATAACTTTTTTTGCAACTTCTAGAACAACTTTAGGGTCATTATAATCAACTGAAGTTTTGGGTTTTTCTTTTTTGCCGGAACACGAATAAAAAACAATTGACAAAAAGATAAAGATGTAAAGCAGTTTTTTATTTGATAACAACTTTTGTTCCTTTCTTTACTACCGTATATAATTCATCAATAGCCTCATTGCTAACAGCGATTGAGCCATTAGTCCAATTATATACAAAAGGTAGGTTTTTAAAAATGTAATTATACTCTCCAATTCCTTCAATTCCTATATCGCCGCCTAATCTAGTAGATGAATCTGTACAGCCCACATAATAATATTGAAACTTAAGACTGTCAAAAGCTTCCTGTGTTATCCATCCTTTTCTTAAAGCTTCCTCTGCATCATTTAGATTCGGATAGTTAATCCGGAAAAATTTGTGGTATTTACTTACAGTATCTATTTCACAAATTTTATAATTACCAACCGGTGTAGCCCCATCATCTCTTTCCATTTTAGGTGAACTGACATTTCTACCAAAACTTGCACGGTATGTTTTAATTAATATTGTATCATCATAAAGACTAAGTGAGTATGATTTTCTATCAATTATTATCAATGGATCTTGTATTTTTTTTATTCCTTTCTCTTTCATCACTTCCTTAAGAGGAACTTGTCTCAGGTTAAGCACTATTCCGTAAACTATAACTCCGGCTGTAAAAAGTATGATTCCACCACTAAAAAAAATGGCGTTTCTAAAAGTCGATTTGTTAACAAGCTGCTTTAGATAACTTAAACCGGATTCTAGAATTCCTTCTTTGTTCTTGTCCATTAATATGTAGAATCAAACCTTAAATTTTATTGTGAAAATTTACAGAAAATATGGGAAAGTTTTAAGGAAGTGTGTTTCTCATGTGGAATTTCTGACTCGGTTAGTATGAGAAAGAGACTCTAAAATTTCGTTGGAAATCTTGAATACATGTTTGATTTAATTGCTGGTAAGAAAATATTTATCCGGAATCTCAAACCTCCATAATTTCATTTTCTTTATGCTTAAGTATCTCATCAATTTTGCCGATATGTTCGTCTGTAAGTTTTTGTATTTTTTGTTCTGCAGTTTTAAGTTGATCCTCAGAAATTTTCTTATCTTTCTCTTCTCTTTTCAAATGGTCATTTGCATCTCTTCTAATATTTCGAATGGCAATTTTAGAATCTTCACCAAATTTTTTAATAATCTTTACTAATTCTTTTCTTCTTTCTTCAGTAAGAGCGGGAATCGGGATCTTCAAGTTGGTGCCGTCGCTCACCGGGTTTAAACCTAAATTTGCTTCCATAATAGCTTTCTCTACAACTGCGAGTGTACTTTTGTCCCAAGGTGTAAAGGATAGCGTATGTGGATCAAGAACTGTCAGATTACCTACTCTGTTAACCGGTGTCATTGTTCCATAATAATCAACTTTAATTCCATCCAAAAGAGCGGTGGTTGCTTTGCCGGACCTAATCTTAGTAAGTTCGCCTCTAAGAGCTTCAAGAGATTTGTCCATTCTACTTTGAGTATCTTTTATTGTAGCTTCCATTTTTTAACTCTTTTATTATTACAAATTTTTAACTTTTTCAAAATTGTATATAACCGTACCGATGTTTTCACCTTTAACTAGTTTCAAAAGATTATCAGGCTGGTTCATGTTAAACACTATCATTGGAAGATCGTTTTCTTGACAAAGACTAACAGCAGTCAAATCCATAATTCTTAAATTTTTCTTTAGAACATCTAGATAATTTAACGAGTCAAACTTAAGAGCGTTAGGATTTTTTTCCGGATCGGAATCATACACTCCATCAACTCTTGTCCCTTTAACTATAACATCGGCTCCTATTTCAACAGCTCTTAGCGAGGCAGCAGTATCTGTGCTAAAATACGGATGTCCGGTTCCGGCTCCAAAAATCACAACTCTGCCTTTTTCAAGATGTCTTTGTGCTCTTCTACGAATATATGGCTCGGCAATCTCTTCCATCTTGATTGCACTCATCAAACGAGAATAAATTCCTGCATGTTCTATTGCATTTTGAAGAGCTAGAGAATTAATCATCGTGGCCAGCATTCCCATCTGATCCCCGGTGACTCTCTCAATTCCCTGGTCAGATGCATTCAAGCCCCTGTAAATATTCCCTCCACCAATAACAATCCCAAGTTCCACTCCTACATCATGTACCTTTTTTACTTCATTGGCAAAAAAAGTCAAGACTTCGGGTTCAATACCAAAGCCTTTAGTCCCCATCAGGGACTCGCCGCTAAGCTTAAGTAAAACTCTTTTATATTTTAATTTGATCATTTTATTAAATATAATTTAATGAATTTATAAAAAAAAAGGTCTTAAAAATAAGACCTTTTTAGAAAAGAAATATCAGTTTGAGCCTGATCCGTCTTCTGCGGATTTATTTTCATCACCCAGATGAAAACGGTAGAATTTATCAATTTTTATATCCGTACCGTTACGAGAATTGAATTCTTTTAACAAGTTAGCAATAGTTTTCGAATTGTCTTTAATAAAAGCTTGTTCCAACAGACAATTTTCTTGATAAAATTTATTCAACTTACCTTGTGCAATTTTATCAAGTATATTTTCAGGTTTTCCTTCTTTCAGGGCAACTGCCTTGTATATTTCCATTTCCTTATCTATTGTTTCCTTAGTAACTTCTTCTCTTCTCACACATAATGGATTCATAGCTGCAACTTGCATAGCAATATCTTTTCCAATTTCTGATAATCCGTCATTATTCTCTTTCACATTATCAAGCTTAACCAAGACACCAAGTTTTGATCCGGGATGTATATAATCGACTAAAATTCCATCTGCTGTTTCTTCCAGTTTAAATCTAGAAATTTCTGTTTTCTCACCAACCTTACCAACAATTTCATTTAATTTTTCGCCAATCGAATTGGTCTTTAATAATTCTTCTACGGTAGCGGGTTTCTTGGAAACTATGGTATCAACCACATCATTGGCAAAACCAGTAAAGTCTGCGCTATTTGCTACAAAATCTGTCTCGCAATTAACTTCCACAATTGCTCCAAGTTTGTTATTGTCTATAACTTTAGTTAATACGAGACCTTCATTCGCAGCTTTTTCTGCACGTTTAGAAGCAACTGAAGCTCCTTTTTTTCGCAAGACCTCAATTGCTTTTTCCATATTTCCTTCAGCTTCAATTAATGCTTTTTTACAGTCCATCATGCCTGCACCAGTTTTCTTTCTAAGCTCATTTACTTGAGCAGCAGTAACGTTCATTTTTTCTAATTCCTCTCTTTAAATTATTCCTTACTCTTTTCCTTTGACTCTGTAGTCTCTTCTTTGTTCTCTGCCTTTTCAGCAATTCTTTCTTTCTTCGCTTTTTCTTCCTGCTCTCTTTCCTTCCTAATCCGTTCCTTTTCGGCTGCTTCTTCAGCTTTTATTTCTTTAGCTTTTTGGTTGCCTTCGATAACAGCATCTGCAAAACATTTTGTAATCAACTCGATTGTTTTTACAGCATCATCATTAGCAGGGATAATTTGATCAATAATGTCAGGGTCACAATTTGTATCCACAATAGCGTAAACGGGAATATTTAATCTCTTCGCTTCTTTAACAGCAATAGATTCTTTCTTTATATCAACGACGAACATTGCGCCAGGAAGCCGCGTCATTGTCTCGACGCCTTCAAGAACTTTTTTCAGCTTATCTTTTTCTCTAGTAAGAAAAAGTCTCTCTTTTTTTGTTATCTTATCAAAAGTACCATCACTCTCTTGCTTTTCAATATTATTTAGTCTTTTAACGCTTTTACGGATAGTAGAAAAATTAGTCAACATTCCGCCAAGCCATCTTTCGCTGACCCAGTTAGATTCGCTCCTTTTTGCCTCGGCTTCAATTACTCCTTTAGCTTGTTTTTTTGTCCCTACAAAAATAACTTTTTTCCCTTCCGAGGTGAGATTTCTAATGGAGTCTAAAGATACAGCCAATTTCTCCTGAGTTTTCTTTAAATCAATTATATGGATCCCATTCTTTTCCATAAAAATATATGGCCTCATTTTGGGATTCCAACGGCGAGTTAAGTGACCGAAATGTGCCCCAGCCTCAATTAGCTGAGTTAATTCAACCTTTTCCATTTATGCTCCTGTTTTTATCCGGCACCTACCGGATCTTCTACTTCTTTCTTCTTTACCTTCCACCCCTGTTTGTCGGGGCACAGGTGGTAAATCCAGAAGTATGTTTGTTTTTAATAAATGATTAAATTCATGTAGAAGTTTAAGGATAGCTTAAATTTCCAGAACATGAACTTACTCCTGAAATTATCTTTTAGAAAATTGAAATCTTTTTCTTGCTTTAGGTCTGCCGTATTTCTTACGTTCAACCATACGAGGATCCCTTGTTAGGAAACCTTCAGCTTTTAAGGCAGATCTTAAATTCGGATTTAATTCTATTAGTGCTCTTGAAATACCTAATCGAATTGCCTGCGCCTGCCCGGTAGTTCCACCACCTTGAACATTAACAATTACATCATAACTTCCCTGAGTTTCAGAAACCCGCAAAGGAGCAGTTATATCTTCACGGCTGAGAAGCTGTGGAAAAGCCTTTTCAATTTCTTTTCCGTTTATAGTAATCTTCCCGTTTCCATTTCTCAAAATTACTCTGGCAACAGATGTTTTTCTTCTTCCTACAAAAACTTTATCGGCCATTATCTCTCCGTTATAAACTTATTGTTTCGGGTTTCTGAGCTTTATGTGGATGCTCTTCGCCTTTATATACTTTTAATTTTTTTATTAGCTTACTTCCAAGCCTGTTTTTAGGAAGCATGCCTCTAACAGCAGTTTCAATTATGAACTCGGGTTTCTTTTGCAGCATCTCACCATATTTCCTTGTCTTAAGTCCGCCCGGATAACCAGAATAATGCGAGTATGTTTTTAACTCTTCTCTTTTCCCTGTCATCTTAATTTTGTCGGCATTTATTACGACTACAAAATCGCCAGTATCCATGTTGGGAGTAAAAATTGCTTTGTTTTTCCCTCTAATAACTCCGGCTATCTTAGTAGCTAAACGGCCTAGGACTTGGTCCTTTGCATCAACCAGATACCATTTCCTGTTCGCATCTTCAGGTTTTACAAATTTTGTAATCTTCTCTTGTTTCACTTCGTTCTCCCAAGGTCATAAATTTTCGAAAAAAGAATTTAAAATTAGGCTTAAGACGCTTAAAAGTCAAGAAAATAGCGAAAAGGCTTTCAATTAAGACAATTTGGAAAAATAAAAATGTGCAAGCACCCAGTTACTTGCTAATAAACCCAATCTCTACAAAGAAATTGGGTTTATTAAAGAAACCTTATTATCAATGAATTTATTTTAATTATTTTTCTTCATTTGGTTGTACATGGCGGGCATATCAAATTTCTTATAGCCGTCAGGAATAGAGAAAATATCATTGCCCAGCGATTCCTTATCCACGCTCACAACTTCCATTGAATTGACAACATTCCCATCTTTGTCCTTTGTTATGGCTTGCATTGGGAAAAATCCACCCTTGAATAAGTTTTTCACATCTTCCGGCATATCGTTACTACTTAGACCTTTTAGAAATGGGTTTTTACTGCTGGTCATTAAGAAACTGCCCAACTCTTTGGTGTACCATATTTCACCGGATTCACCATCTTCTTCATCCTTGTAAACTAACTCCTCGCAATCGTATCCCTGAATTTTCTTTGTGCGATGAGTGAATTTCACATTTTTCATCCCTTCCTTCATTTTTTCCATGTTGCTGTCGGTTTCAGCAGACTGTGCCATTTTCGAAAAATCCATCGGCATTTCCATATACATTTTTTGAGCAGGCATAATTACAGTCATTGTGTTTGCATCTGTATCCCAAATGCTATAACCCTCGCCCTTCATATCATTCATCTCAAATCTATATTTACTGCCTTTCACATAATAATCTATAAGGTTAGATTTATTGTCCTCATTTGTTACTTTCATCTTTATTTTACCCTCAAAAGAAGATTGAGAATAAATTTTTAAAGGCACAAAAAAAGTTACAACCAGCAAAAGTAAAAATGCTGTTTTAATGAACTTGGGAAACATAAACACCTCCAGTTAATTTATCATTTTGATTTTATCTACAATTTCTTTTTTTGAGGAATAAGGACAGGAAATGCGCTTTGGACAAATTACCCTCATCTTTCTACTGCTTAATTTAAGTAAAAAAATATTTAAATTTCAGCATTAATCTTTACAAATTTTCTATTCTTTCATTATACTTACAAACTCAGAAAAAATTTTAAGAATCTCACATATTTTTATATAGTTTATTAAATTTAACTTATTTTAAAAAACAATCGGAAAATTCGAGGAGAAGAAAATGGCAAGCAAGAAAGATTTTCTAAAAGAAATTGTTGAACATATAGATATAAAAAAGCACAATGTTGTCCCGCTTGTTGATTCAATGGATAAAATGGCATTTTCTGCTAGGGACTTAAGCCGCGCAGCAAAAATATTTGATATGATGATAAAAGATAAAGGCTGTGGAATCATTCTTACCCTGGCAGGCTCCCTGTTCAGCGCTGGACTTAAAAGAGTAGTTTACGACCTTGTAATGAACAACATGGTTGATGCTATAGTATCTACCGGTGCAATTATGGTTGACCAGGATTTTTTCGAAGCGCTAGGTTTTAAACATTATAAAGGAACTCCCCACAGCGACGATAATTTACTAAGAGATTTACATATCGATAGAATTTATGATACATACATTGATGAAGATGAACTTAGAGTCTGTGATGAAACATGTGCCAAAATTTTTAATAGTTTGCAGCCGAAACCATATTCCTCAAGAGAACTCTTGAGAGAGTTCGGTAAATATCTCGAAGAAAATGGCGGGCCTAAAGTAGAAGACTCAGTAATCTGGGCAGCATATAAAAAGAACGTTCCGATATTTGTTCCCGCCTTCTCTGATTGCTCTGCTGGATTTGGTTTCATCATTCATCAAACTGAAAATCCAACTTCACACGTTTCAATTGACTCAGCAAAAGATTTTCTTGAACTTACAAAAATTAAACTCCATTGTCATGAAACCGGAATATTTATGGTTGGCGGCGG
>JBJKPP010000198.1:0-5725 GCA_046706145.1 Ignavibacteriaceae bacterium
TTTATGGTTCTCAAATATAAGCCTAATGTTTTACTGCATCAATTTATTATAAAGTCACTAATTGTAGAAATTTCTGTTATTCGAATAAAATGAATTTTTCATTATGTTAATAAATTATCTAATATATTTTAGGAAACAGTGGTTTTTATTAAACCTATAATTTTTCAGCAATTCCCTGAAGTTATTTTCGGTTTCAGTACGAAGATTGGAAATGGCCGGAAAGCACCATACAACTTCAATCTGTCATTTTCAGTGAACGATAATGAAGGCGATGTGAGAAAAAATAGGGATGCTTTTTTCAAAAGTTTGGGTCTTGATTCGGGAAAAATAGTTTTTCAAAAACAAGTGCATGAGGATAAAATTACTATTGTGGAAAATTCTGGGCTTTGCGGTGAGAGCGATGCAATTGTTACAAACAAGAAAAATTTGGGATTAGCTGTTGGCACTGCCGATTGTGCGCCTATTTTCATCTACGATCATGAAAATAAAGTAATTGCAGGAGTGCATTCCGGCTGGAGAAGCACTGAGAAAGCAATTCTAAGAAAGACACTTGATTTGCTGAAAGCCAAGTTTAATTCGAAAAGTGAAAATTTATTCGTTTACGAAGGTCCAACTATAAGTCAGAAGAATTACGAAGTTGGTAAGGAGGTCGCAGAAAAATTTGACAAAAAATACCTTCTTCCCAATGGAGAAAAATTTATGCTCGATATTCCCCGAATTAATTATGATTTTTTATTGGATTTTGGAATTCCTAAAAACAATATTCAGATTTCTAACTTGTGCACTTATGAGAGTTACAAATTACTGCATTCTTACAGAAGGGAAGGACAAGAATCCGGACGTGCTTTAGGAGTCATTGCAATTAAGTAGATTTTAGTAACTTTTTTATCATTTTTAATTAAATTAACATTTTATGGAAAACATAATTCGAATACGGAAAGCTATCTTTTACGGGTATCACGGGGTTTATGAGGAAGAACAGAATGTTGGAGGTAAATTCGAAGCGGATGTGGATATTTATACTAATTTTTCAGGTGCCCGCAAAAAAGACAGCTTAAAGCAGACAATCGATTACGAGAAAGTCTATAAATTTATGTATCAGCTTGCATTGGAGAAAAAATATTATTTGATTGAATCTCTGGCGTTAAGAATTGCTGATGAGATTCTGATGAAATTTGAAGGAGTTGAAAAAATAGCGGTTAGAGTAAGAAAAAATAATCCGCCGCTTGGAGGAGTTGCAGATTACGTAGAAGCAGAAGTTGTGAAGACTAAAGAAGAACTAGATGAACAACTAAAAAGAAATAACAAAAATCATTAAAAATAATATTGCTTTTATAGCTCTTGGTTCTAATAAAGAAGATAGATTGCAATATCTGAGCAGGGCAGTTGAGTTTCTCAAAAAGTCGGAGAATATTGAAGTTTTAAAATTATCATCTGTGTATGAAACTAAACCCTTTGGCTTTGAAAAACAGGATAACTTTTTGAATGCAGTTGTAGAAATTCGGACGGATTTTGAAATAAGGGAATTATTTAATTTTATTAAGAATACTGAGAAAACTCTAGGAAGAACAGAGAGCTTTAGATGGGGTCCAAGGGAAATTGACCTCGATCTTCTTTTTTATGATGATATTATTTTTTCAGATGAAAAAGTGACAGTTCCTCATCCTGAAATAGTAAATAGAGATTTTGTGCTAGTTCCGATGAACGAAATTGAGCCAAATTTCATACATACTGAATTAAAGGAGAAGATTTCCGATATTTGTAAGAGACATAAAAACAAAACCGTAATTAAGAAGTTAACACAGAAATTGTAAAATAGAAGTGGATAATTAAATTGAATCAAGATTCAGATTTAAGATTCATATCGATTGAAGGAGTAATTGGTGCTGGGAAAACTGCTCTTGCTAAAAGGCTCAAAGAAAGATTGAACGCCGAGTTAATCCTGGAACAGTTTGACGCAAATCCTTTCCTGGAAAAATTTTATATTGACAGAAAACGGTATGCTTTCCAAACGCAGATGTTTTTCTTGATAAACAGATACAAACAGCAAGAAGCTTTGAGTCAGGGTAATCTTTTTACTGATTTTTTCATATGCGATTACATTTTTGATAAAGATAGAATTTTTGCCTATTTAAATTTGAAAGGTGAAGAGCTAAAGTTATATGAGACTGTCTTTCCGCTCCTTTCTAAAAATTTGAGAAAACCGGATTTAGTCGTTTACCTGCAATCAAGTGTTGATAGATTAATGTACAATATTAAAAAACGGGGCAGAAGAATTGAAAGAAACATTACGCGAAGTTATATAGAGGAGCTAAGTGAGGCTTATAATCATTTCTTTTTCAGGTATTCTGATACACCGCTTTTGATTGTGAATTCTTCCGATATAGATTTTGTGAGAAGCAGCGGGGATTTTGAGGAATTATTTAAGCAAATATTTAGAGAAGATAGAGGTGTAAAAGAGTATTTTAAACCCGAGTCCAGAAGCTTAAGTTTGTAAGATGTTAGAATTTTTATTTTATATTTTACTGATTTATTTGGCCTATAAGTCACTTCAATTTTTCATTAGATATATTAATTCCGGCTCCAATTCGAATGTTAGGTCTAGGAGAAAAGAAGGGGAATCTAGTAAAAGTAAATTTGATGATGTAGAAGAAGCGGAGTTTAAAGAAATAAAAGATGAAGATAAAAAAAATTCTAAGGACTAGATGGCTAAGGAAAATATTTTCACAAATTTTGTTAACAATTTATTCAAAAAGAAATATTCAGTCCCTCCCAACAGTAGTTTAGAACTCGGTAACCCCAAAAAATTCTTAATTATTAGACAGCACAACCAGCTTGGCGACCTTCTTGCAACAGTTCCTTTGTTTAGAGCAATTAAAGAAAAATATCCCGAATGCCGTTTAACAGTGATTCTTTCTCCTGTAAATTATCAAGGACTGGTTCAAAATAAATATATTGATAAGCTTACTGTTTTCAACAAAAAGAAGCTGATAAACCCATTTTATTTCATACGATTTTTAAGACTCTTAAAAATTAATTACGATGTTGTAATTGTTCCTTCGGTTGTGTCGATTTCGTTTACTAGTAATTTGTTAGCTGGAATTTCGAATGCAAAAATTAAAATTGGTCCTGAAAGCTTGCAGGGCACAGAAAATAAAAGCGCATATTTTTTTGATAGAAAAGTCAACCTTGATTGGAGCCTGCACCCGGAACTTAACGTCTATGCCAGAGTTCTTGATGTGGTTAAACCTTTTGGCATAACAACAAAAAATTACAGAGCAGAAATTCATTTTGGGGAGAAAGATTTAAAAGTCTCCCGTAACTTTGTAAAAAAGCTAAATCTTAATCAGAATGAACGACTTGTAGGATTACATGTTGGAGCAGGCAAACCGCAAAATCGATGGCCGCTTGCTAAGTTCGTAAGGCTGGTGAATGAATTAAAAGAAAAGCACGACATAAAATTTTATTTGACGGGAAGTAATGCAGACGAAGAAGAGATAAATTATGTTGTAAAAAACTCTAATGTCAAATTAGGCTTATTCTTGAACAAGAAAATTTCCGAAGTAGCGGCGCTTATTTCATTATCGAATTTGTTCATTACTAATGATACAGGCGTTATGCATGTAGCTGGTGCTACCGATACACCACAAATTTCTATTTTTGGCCCGACTAATCCTCACATTTGGGCTCCGTTTGGGAAGAATAAACACTTTGTACGAAAATCAGATTTAATAAATAATGTTTCTGTGGAAGATGTTTTTAAACTTGCAGATTCAATTTTATCTGTGGGACAAACTCAGCCTTTCATGACGATTGATAAGAAAAATAGTGCAGAATGAAAAATTCCCAAGATAAGTTCTATGCTGCACTAGATATTGGGACAAATTCCTTTCACATGATTGTTGCTAAGCTTAACAAAAAGCGCAGATTAAAAATAGTTGATAGAGCAAGAGAAGTAATAAGACTGGGAACGGAGAATTCTTCTGCAGAAAAATTAATTTCTCCTAACGAAATAAAAAGATCCATTAACATCCTAAACAATTTTCAAAACCTTGTTAAATTCTATGATGCTAAATTAATGGCTGCTGCCACAAGTGCAGTGAGGGAGTCGAAAAATAAGGAAAAATTTTGTAGTGAAATCTTAAAAAACACAGGAATTAATATTCGTGTCATCGATGGCAAAGAAGAGGCAAAACTTATTTTCAACGGAATAAAAAATGATGTTGACATTTCACAAAACAAAGTTTTATGTATAGACATTGGCGGGGGCAGTACAGAACTTATTGCTGCTGATAGAGGACAAATTCAGTACAGTGAAAGTTTTGATATGGGAGCAGTGAAATTAACAAAAAAGTTTTTCCCGAATTACACTCTAAATGAAAAGAAAATTGACGATTGCCGTCAATATGTTAGACACGAATTACATAAAAATAAAAAAATAACTAAGGGAGAGAAGTTCGACTATCTAGTTGGCTCTTCCGGAACGATTGAAGCCTCAGAAAAGATGATAAATTTTCAGCCAAGCCCTGATCCGGCTTCAACGGATAAGAACAAGAAAAATATGTCTGAGGAAGAAAATCACTCTTCATTTAGCTATTCAGATTATAAAAAGCTGGTAACAAAAATTCTTTCTGCGAAATCGATCGAGGATAGATTAAGAATAAGAGGAATGGAAACAAAAAGAGCAGATATCATCCAATCCGGCACTATTATTCTGGATGAAATATTTAAATTACTTGATGTTAGAAAAATGGTTGTTTCTAAATATGCGCTAAGAGAAGGGATGATTTACAGCTTGATAAACAAATGACCTGATAAAATCAACTTGTGGTTTCTTAAGGCACGTCTTTATAATGTTTGAGAAATTATCGTTGAATTGGTAAATTACTGATGAATTAAAAGAGTAATATATGACCAAAGAAGAGCATATTAAATATTGGATAAATTCAGCCGAGCACGACTTTGATGCGATGCAGGGAATTTTTAATGCGGGAAAATATGACTGGGCCTTGTTTGTTGGTCATCTGGTTTTGGAGAAGTTATTAAAAGCGCATTGGGTTAAGAATAATCAAAGCGATACACCGCCTAAAATACACAATCTTGCTAAATTGTATAAAGAATCAAATCTTTCAATTTTAAATGAGGATGAGGTTACTTTTCTTATCGAGGCAACAAGATTCAATATGGAAGGAAGATATCCGCAGATGAAATTCGCATTTTTCAAACTGTGTACGAGGGAGTTCACCGAATCTAAGATAGAAAAAATAAAAGAGATTTATTATTGTTTACTAAAAGCGATATAGAAAAGAAGATATTAGATTTACATAAACTAATATCTGATAAAATTAAGATAGATGGGATATATCTTTTTGGTTCTTATGCCAAGGGAAATCCTCATGAAGATAGTGATATTGATATAGCTGTTTTATCACCGGAATTTGATGGGATAGGATTTATTGATAATTCAAAGATTTCCAGAATTATCGTTCACGAAACCTATCCTGATTTACCGTTTGTCGACTTCGAAATTCATCCCTACAAAACAGAGGAATTTACTGAAAACGATCCTTTCGTTGCAGAAATCTTAAAAACGGGGATAAAGATTATTTAAGGATATTGAGATTCTCCCATCAATTCAATATCCATCTTTTCCCCAATGTAGATGAAATAAATAAATTAATGAGAATGATCATCTAACTTCCTTTCATTTCAACAAAATCATCTT
>JBJKPP010000199.1:0-32761 GCA_046706145.1 Ignavibacteriaceae bacterium
AAGATAATAAAAGAAGCGAAAGAAAAAGGTTATACTGAACCTGATCCAAGAGAAGATTTAAATGGTCTGGACGTTGCAAGAAAATTATTAATACTGGCAAGAGAAGTTGGATTAGAGCTTGAACTAAACAATATTAAAATTCAAAACTTAATACCTGCTCCTGCACGAAAAACAAAGTCAATAAATGAGTTTTTTAAAATACTCAAAAAATTTGATAGTCAGTTTGAACAGAAACGAGAAGACGCTGAAAACAGAGGCAACGTTTTAAGATACATTGCTAAACTTGAAAATAACAAAGCCGAGATATCATTGCAGGAAGTGAATGAAAAGCATCCTTTTTATTCCTTAACAGGAAGCGATAATATTCTTTCTATTACAACTGAACATTATCACGATAGACCAATTGTTATTAAAGGTCCTGGAGCTGGAGCTGATGTGACAGCCGCAGGTGTATTTGCTGATATTTTAAGAATTTCAAATTATTTGAGCTAACAATATCTACATAAATATTATTAAAACAACGAGGAATTGATAATGTCTTCTAACAAAATTCCGGTAGGCATATTAGGAGCTACCGGCAGCGTAGGCCAGAAATTTATAGAATTATTATCCAATCACCCATGGTTTGAGATAACTGAAGTTGCAGCATCAGAAAGATCTTCAGGGAAGAAATACAGGGATGCAGTAAACTGGATACTTTCATCCCCTATTCCAGAAAAAATTAAAGAACTAGAAGTAAAAGATTGTGAACCGAATCTGAATTGTAATATTGTTTTTTCGGGTTTAGATTCTAGCGTTGCTGGACCAATCGAAGAAGCTTTTGCTAAAAAAGGATATAAAGTTGTCTCCAACTCAAAAAATCATAGGATGGATAAAAATGTACCTTTGCTTGTTCCCGAAATTAATCCCGATCACCTGGAATTAATTAAAATACAAAACTTCAGCGGCGGCTGTATAGTAACAAATCCAAATTGTTCAACTATAGGACTTGTTATTGGACTGAAACCGCTTTTGGATAATTTCGGACTAGAGGAAGTGAATGTGGTTACTATGCAGGCTTTATCTGGAGCGGGTTATCCGGGGGTAGCAAGCTTAGACACAATCGACAATGTCATACCATACATCCCAAGTGAAGAAGATAAACTGGAAACAGAACCTCTGAAAATTTTTGGCAAATTAGACAGAGATAAAATTCAGAATAACGAGGTAAGAATAAGCGCTCAATGCAACAGAGTATCTGTTTTAGATGGCCATACTGAATGTGTACAGGTAAAATTCAAGAATAAACCATCTCAAAAAGAAATAATTCAAGCATGGAGAAATTTTTCTGCTGAGCCACAAAAACTTAACTTGCCGATGGCTCCTCAAAATCCTATTTATTATTTCGAAGAAGAAAAATATCCGCAACCGAGAATTCACAGAAACCTTGATAAAGGTATGGCTGTTTCTATTGGAAGACTAAGAGAAGACCCACTATTTGATTACAAGTTTGTAGCTTTATCTCACAACACAAATAGAGGTGCAGCCGGAGGAGCAATTCTTTGCGGCGAACTGATGATTTCTAAGGGATACATCAAATGAACAAGGAAATCCGGGTATTTGCTCCTGCTTCCGTTACCAATGTAAGTTGCGGATTTGATGTTTTAGGGTTTGCAATTAACTGGCCCGGAGATGAAATTGTTATCAGAACAAGGAAAAAGGCCGGAATAGTCATATCTAAAATTACCGGAGATAAGGGAAAACTTCCAAAGGAGATTGATAAAAATACTGCAGGGCTATCTGTTAAAGCTTTGGCAAATTACCTGAATTTTAATAAAGGTATTGAAATTGAGATTCACAAAAAAATGGGCTTGGGAAGCGGCCTTGGTTCAAGCGCTGCGAGTGCTGTTGCAGGCGTTTTTGCTTTAAACAAATTGTTGGGAAAACCTTTAAAGCGCAAAGAGTTACTACAATTTGCTCTCGAAGGAGAAAAACTTACGTGCGGCGGAACACCACATGCGGATAATATTTCTGCTTCACTCTTAGGTGGATTTATAATTGTCAGGAGTGTTAATCCTCTTGATGTGATAAAAATTGATGTTCCGGATAATTTATTTGCAACTTTACTTCACCCTCAAATTGAAATACAAACTTCCGAAACGAGAAAAATTCTGAGGAAGCAGATATTACTTTCTGATGCCGTTAAACAATGGGGCAACGTCGCAGGATTAATTGCTGGATTAATTAATAAAGATTACAAACTCATAGGCAATTCACTTCAGGATGTGATAATCGAACCTGTAAGATCCATCTTAATTCCTGGTTTCGACCAGATCAAAAGTGCCGCGTTGAATTCAGGTGCACTGGGATGCAGTATATCTGGTTCCGGTCCGTCAATGTTTGCCCTTTCTAATTCGAAAAAAACCGCTGCTGCAGTCGCAAAAGCTATGCAAAAATCCGCTGATGGAGTAGGAATGGAATACGATATTTATATTTCGAAAATCAACAAGACGGGCCCTAAAGTCATAAGCAAAAATTTTTAATCCAATATTCGCTCTTAGTTTTAGAAGTGAGATTTTACAGTACAAATAAAAAAGCAGAACATGTTTCTTTTAAAGATGCCGTTCTAAAAGGAATAGCGGAAGACGGTGGGTTATTTGTTCCTGAGAATATTCCAGTGCTGCCGGCAGAATTTTTTGATCATATTAATAAGTTAAACTTTAATGAAATTGCATTCGAAGTTCTCTCTCCTTTTGTATTAGACGAAATAGACTCACAAAATCTACATAAGATTATTGAGAATGCATTTAATTTTATAGCTCCTCTCAAAGAAATTACAAAGAATGTTTACGTGCTTGAACTTTTTCACGGACCTACACTTGCCTTTAAAGATTTTGGGGCAAGATTTATGGCTCAAGCTTTATCTTATTTCATGAGAAATAATGATGAAGAAATTACTATTTTGGTTGCCACTTCCGGAGATACAGGAAGTGCAGTCGCTAATGGATTTTATGAAATTCCCGGAATTAGAGTTTTGTTGCTTTATCCAGGCGGAAAAGTGAGCGAGATTCAAGAAAAGCAGCTTACAACTTTAGACGAAAATGTGGTCGCTCTGGAAGTGAACGGAACTTTTGATGATTGTCAAAGATTGGTTAAATCGGCATTTCTGGATAAAGATTTAACACAGACACTAAAACTTTCATCTGCTAATTCCATAAATATTGCCAGGCTAATTCCTCAATCAATTTACTATTTCTATGCTTATGCACAGCTAAAAGATAAAAAAGTGCCAACTGTAATTTCGGTTCCCAGCGGTAACCTGGGAAATTTAACAGGAGGACTTATAGCAAAAAAGATGGGATTACCCATCTATAAATTTATAGCTGCATTAAACTCTAACATTGTTTTTTTTGATTACTTACAAAATGGCAATTATAGCCCCAGACCTTCTATAAAAACAATTTCCAACGCAATGGATGTTGGAAATCCCAGTAATTTCTATAGAATAACCGAAATCTTTGGGAATAATTTAGAGGAAATTAAGAATTTGATTCATAGTGAACACTTTTCTGATGAAGAAACAAAAGAAGAGATAAAAAGAATCTTTGATAAATTTAATTATTTAATAGACCCGCATGGAGCCGTTGGATTTTTAGCTCTCGAAAATTTTGCAAAAAAGAACAACAAGGAAAATTATAACGGAATAGTTCTTGAAACAGCTCATCCCGCAAAATTCATGGATGTAATGCAAACAGTTACAAACAAAAACATTTCTATTCCGGATAGATTAAAAAACTGCCTTCAGAAAGAAAACAAATCTATAAAGATTTCTAATAAGTTTGAAGACTTTAAAGAATTTTTGATGAATTAATTTCATAGGTGAAAGATGGATTCTAAAACAAAAGTTGCAGTCCTCGGCGGAGGAAATATTGGTTTGGCAATCGTAAACGGATTAATCGATGGTAAATTATTCCAGCCAAAAAATATTTTTATTACCCGAAGGGACATAATTCCTCTAAAAGAGTATGAAAAGAAGGGTTTTGTAATAACTAGCGATAATAAAAAAGCTGCTGCAAATTCTAAACTAATTATTCTTGCTGTTCAACCACAACAATTAAACGAACTATTAACGGAAATTTCTCCTCTTATTCAAACGAATAAACACATATTGATATCCGTTGTTTCAGGAGCAAGTATAAATGCAATTAAAAGACAGGTAGACAAAGAAGTGCATGTTGTAAGAGCTATGCCAAATACCGCAATAGCGATTGGAGAATCGATGACTTGTTTATCGTCTTCAAATAAAACAGATCACTCACTTTCTATTGCCAAAAAGATATTTGATTCAGTAGGCAGAACTTTAATAATTGATGAAGATTTAATGATTCCTGCAACTGCTTTGTGCGCATGTGGAATCGCATTTTTCTTAAGAGCTATACGAGCGGCTTCCCAGGGAGGAATAGAAATAGGATTTCACTCCGAAGAGGCTTTATTAATGGCTGCCCAAACTGCCAAAGGAGCTGCTGCGCTTCTAGTAGATAAAGAAAATCATCCTGAAAGTGAAGTTGATAAAGTCACAACTCCTAGAGGCTGTACCATCTCAGGGCTGAATCAAATGGAACATAATGGCTTCAGTTCGGCAATGATTAAGGGAATTGTAACTTCTGCGGATAAAGCCGCAAAGCTTTATAAGATAGATTAGATTTTATGCTGTTAAAAAAGTTTAGTCCTATCCCCTATTTACAGGCAAATAAGATTCGCATTTAGGACTCATATCAAAAACTTTTCCTGGATTTATGATATTATTAGGATCAATGACAGATTTGATTTGCCTCATCATGTTAATTCCCGGTATTCCTGCAACACCTTCGAGGAATTGTTTTTTTGCTAAGCCTGTCCCGTGCTCTCCTGTAATAGTACCGCCCAGTTTGATTGCTTCATTAAAAATATAATCGAAGGCACGATGTGCCCTCTTAATTTCATCTTTATCTCTTTCGTCTGTAAGACATGTGGGATGCAAGTTTCCATCGCCTGCATGTCCGAAATCTCCAAAAGTAAGGTTGAATTTTTTTGAAGCTTCGGTGATCTTCTCAATCATTATAGGCAATTCACTCCTAGGCACAGTAGCATCTTCAAGGATAGTTGTTGGTCGTCTCCTAGCAAGTGCACTAAAAGCACTCCTTCTTGCTGTTTTCAGGTCAAGAGCCTCTTGAGGATCGGATGCAATCTTTATATTGCTCGCATTATTTTTTGATAATATTTCTTTAATGATACTTGCATCGTCTGCAACTGCACTTCCCTTTCCATCGACTTCTATTAGCAATACAGCTTCACTATTTCTCGGCAAACCAACATGGGTGTAATCTTCTATACAATTTATTGTTGTATGGTCTAGAAATTCCATCATACATGGAATTATATTTTTTTCGACAATACCGGCAACAGAGTTTGCACTATCAATCAATTTATCAAAGTAAGCAAGAATGGTAACAGATTCAGTAGGCTTAGGAATCAATTTGAAAATTATTTTCGTAATTATGCCTAAAGTCCCTTCACTTCCGACAATAAAATCTTTTAGATTATAACCAGCAACATCTTTCATGTTTTTGCCGCCTGTTTTTAGAAGACCACCATTTGGCAAAATCATTTCAGAACCTAGTACATAATTCTTAGTGACACCATATTTTAACCCTCTCAAGCCACCAGCATTATTTGCTACATTTCCACCGAGGGTGCATATATTCATACTTCCAGGGTCGGGCGGGTAAAATAATCCGTGTTTTTCTACTTCTTGTTGGAAACGTGCTGTTATTACTCCAGGCTGAACTGTGGCCGTGTGATTCTTAGTATCAATTTCGAGAATTTTATTCCATTTAGTCATTACAAGAAGCACACAATTTTCTACGGGAACAGCGCCACCACTTAATCCCGTTCCGGAACCGCGAGGAACAATATTAAACGATTCAGAATTTGCGAGCTTAACAACATGCGAAATTTGTTCCTCATCGTCAGGAAAAACGATAGCCTCCGGTTTTTGACTTAGGAGAGCAGTTGCATCGTAAGAGTAAACATTCTTATCCTCTTCCGAGTCTAAGAAATTCTGACTACCTACAATCTTTCTTAATTTGTCTTTTACGGATTGGTCCATTTAAAACAGCAGTTTAAGATAAAATAGCGGAAATATAAATTCCATAGTGTCGCAAATTTTCTTTTAGTCGATTATTTAATGCCCAATAGTTTATTGTAAACAGAATCATTTGCAAGAACATTTAAAGCTATCTGAAATTGTTTGTCATATTTCAGTCCAACTTCAATCTTTCCCTTATTACCCAGATACCTAGAAGCCACCTCTTCTCTTAGTTCTCTGATTACCTCATTTTTAAATATGCTCAACTCGTCAAATTCCTTGCTGCTCATTTCATTCTTAATCCTGTCAAGATTCTTAACCAATTCGTTTCCCATTTTCTGCTCTTCAACAGATGCTATTAATTTATCAATTCCTTTCTCAACATTAGAAGTATAAACAAAGTTTTGTTTATTTAAGTAGTCTTTAAAATCATTAAACAATTCATCGTCTGTAATCTCATCATAACTATCATTTTTATGTGAATAATAGAAATCGTCTGCAAATTCAAAGAATAATCCCTTTGCCAATAGTTCTTTTGTTATATCACCATTAATCCCAAAAGTCACTATTGTATCCGGTGTAATTCCACCACCACTATAAACTACCCGACGGTCATCGGTATAAAAAGGTTTTTGCGTAATTGCATCGTCGTGTGCTATGACTTTATTATCTTTTGCATAGTCAATTTTTTGAATACATCTTCCGCTTGGTGTATAATATTTTGCTGTAGTAATTTTTAGCGAACTATTGTAATCTAGAGGAGTTATTGTTTGAACTAATCCCTTTCCGAAACTTTTAGTCCCAAGAACTACTCCCCGGTCGTGATCTTGCATTGCGCCTGTAACAATTTCAGCCGCAGACGCCGAACCATCATTAACCAATACAACTAATTTGGCATTGCCCACCAAGGGCTGCTGGTCAGAATAATATTTCTTCACATCGCTTTGATCTCTACCTTTTGTTTCTACAATGAGCTCGCCCTTAGGAAGAAATTTGTTACAGATATCTACAGCTACTTCGAGGAGCCCGCCAGGGTTGCCGCGCAAATCAAGTACAATTGACTTGATTGGTTTTTTCGCTTTTAATTCTTCTAACGCATTTTTCACCTCATCAGCGGCAGAGCGACTAAAATTAGCCAATTTCAAATAAACATTGTTGCTGTTTTGAGGATAAAAGCCATAATATGTTAAGCTTTTGACTCTTACTTCTTCTCTAACTAGATTAAAATTAATAGTATCACGTCCATCATCTCTAATAACTTTTAGGTTTACTGTTGTTCCTGGCTCTCCCTTTACAAGCGCAGAAACACTCTCAACATTCTCTGGGGTAATCTTTACTCCAGCAGCTTCTAAAATCACGTCCCCAACTCTTATCCCTTGTCGTTGCGCTGAATAACCATCAAGCACCTCAACCACAGTCACTTTATCATCTCTCACTCCGATAGAAACGCCCACACCTCCATATTTTCCATTAGTAATAAGATCAATTTCATCTTTTCTTTCCCCATCGATGTAAATTGTATATGGGTCTAAAGAATTAAGCATACCTTCAATCCCGGCTTTCATAAATTGTGCTGTATTTATACTATCCACATAATTGAAAGTAATTTCTTTGTAAACCTTACTAAAAAGATCCATGTTTTTAGAGATTTGATAATATATATCATTATCGTTTCCAAAGAACCCTGAAAACAAAACTAAGACAAGCAGTGCAACTATATATTTACCATATTTCTTGACGCTCATGAATTATTCCTCTCTTCTAAAATTAAAATTTCCTTTAAAATATCCCGATGAATTTCATTTATCTTTTTAGTTCCATCAATTACCTTGAACCTGTTTTCCTTTTTGGACAATTCCAAATAGCCGTTCCTTACCCTTTCAAAAAAATCACTTTCTGAGTTTTCAATTCTATCCAGCGTTTTGAATTTTTCCGCTTTCCTTTCTTCGGCTAAAGAAGCAGGAATGTCTATAAAAAATGTTATGTCTGGAATTGTATCACCAACTGCAAGTCTGTTTATATGATTGACAGATTCTATAGGAATTCTTCTACCGTAACCTTGATAAGCCGTAGTAGAATCAAAAAATCTATCGGAAATTACATAAATACCTTTTTGCAAGTAAGTACGAATTTTTTCCCTTACTAACTGGGCCCTGCTGGCTGAGAATAAGAAAATTTCCGCTTCGATAGACATACCAATGTTATTGTTACTTAACAAAATATTGCGAATTTCCTCCGAAATTTGAGTTCCGCCAGGTTCCCTAATTACCTTTACTTCCTTGTTCTGACTTAATAGGTATTCCTTCAGAAGTTCGACTTGTGTGGACTTTCCTGAAAAATCAATGCCTTCGAAAGAGATGAACATTAAATTCCTTTAATTAAAATTTTTTGATAATATATTTTAGCCTTTCCGGTTTGGTATAAATTAAATCAGTATTCTCAGGAACGGTTATCTTTGGTCTAACGCTTCCTAACGTATCAAGAATAACATCCCTATATGTAACATGAGCATTAAATTGAAATCCAGCCAATTTAGCCAAAACATCCACCCCTCCTCTTAAACCAATAGATATTTGATTGGGAAGAAGAAGAACCTGCCTGTCGCTGGGAACGTCATTCACTTTCACAGGTACACCATCAAAGCTTTTCTCTACAATCTTTTCAACGTCAAGACCAACTGTCACGTAATTCTTTTCATAAGTAATATCAGATATATCCTCTAGGAGCACATTTTTTTCTATTTTCTGATCTAAATTTCCAAGTTTTTCATCCATAGTTGTTGCGGCACGCATTTGTCTTATTTTGTCGATAGGTCCATATACTACTGTTGACTCAGGATAAACCCTAATTGGAGTAGCCAATCCATAACCATCTTTAAATTCTAGGTCAAGATTTGGAATAATAGGGACTTTTTTTGATACTATTTTTTCCAAATCAAAAGAAACTGTATCCGGCGTAATATCGATTACATCAACATCCGAAGAAAGCCATTTGTTATCAGACAAGTAATTATTTAGATTTATAACTCTTTTCCCTTTTTCCTTGCCAGCTGAAATAATGTAATCTGACTCTCTTGCTATGTAAAATGAAATAAGTTTCCAGCCTTGTCCTTTCAATTTTACAGAAATATAATCTGGAATATCAGTTCCCGTGGTATATCCGGGTGGAAAATTTACAATCTTTAACGGAATTTTGAACGTGGTATAATAATCGTTGGAAAGGGATATAGAAACCCACAGTATTATCGAGAAAATTACAGAAATTACTATTATGTGAAAATTTTTTTTCATTCTAATTAATATACTTCAAAAACTACTAAAAAGTTAAAAAATACATCAAATAATGCATTTTTATTGAGACTACAATTGTGGTTTATGTTGATATTACTAGATTTAGAATCTATACACAAGATTAGCTCAACCTCATTTTGTCTAGGTACTCCTGCAATATAATGGAAGCGGAATTTCTGTCGATTATCCCTTTATCTTTTCTTTTGGATTTTTTATTCACTGACGAAATAATATTTCTCTGAGCAATTTCCGAAGTGAAAGTTTCATCCCATAGAATTACTTCAAGGTTCGACCTTTTTACAATTTTGTCTTTGAAATTTAAGACGTCGTTTGTTATATGAGTTTTTTCTCTATTTAATCTTAACGGGTAACCAAGCACTATTTTTTCTACCGAATTCTCTTTTATGATTTGCAGCAAGTTTCCCCAAAGCTTGTCATCATTGGAAATAGTGATAAAAGGATAAGCAAAAATTTTGAGAGGATCACTCAAAGCCAAACCAATTCTTTTTAGTCCGAAATCAATTCCAAGAATTCTGTTTTGGTTTTCAATCATGCAAGGGCTTGTTCAAATCGTTCTACGGAATAAATTGCCTTAACCTTCCTCAATCTTTCCATTATTCTGAATAAATGTTCCAGGTTATGAACATACAATGTAACGCTTCCCTCAAACGTGGAGTTGTGAGTGTTTATGTTTATTGATTTGATATTAGTATTCTGATAGGAAACAATAGCATGTGAAATTTCATTTAGTAATCCTGGGGAATCGTCTCCCATAATTGTTAAACCTGCAACAAAAAGGGTGTCCTCATTTTCAGGCCACTGAATGGGAACTAGCTTACTCGGATCTTTCTCGGACAAATAAATTAAATTGCTACAAGTCTTGCGATGAACTTTAATACCTTCGCCAACAGTAACGTATCCTATGACAGGATCGCCAGGAATAGGATTACAGCATTTTGCATATGAATATAAAAACTGAGTCTTATTTCCCTCCACCAACAAACTTCCAGCATCATTCCTAACAACTTTTAAATAGTCTTCTAAACCCAATTGAGAAGCTTCCTCAGATTTAGCCTTATCTTTTCCATGACTGAGTAAAACCTCATCAAGATTCACTTTACCTTGAGAAACGGCTTTGTAAAAACTCTTCACATTGTCATATTTTAGCCCTGTTACAATTTTTGCTAACTCACTTTGGTCAAAATCTAGTTTTAATTTCTTGGTCTTCTTTTCAAAGAGTTCTTTCCCGCGATTTATAACAATTTCTTCTTCCTTATTCAGATATTTTTTTACATGAGATTTAGCTTTATGCGTTGTAACAAATTTTAACCAATTCTTGTTCGGATGTTGATTTTTAGACGTAATTATCTCAACCTGATCACCGCTGTGTAAAACAATATCTAAAGGAACAATCTTTGCGTTGACCTTTGCCCCAATACAATGATGTCCTATTTTGCTGTGTATTGAAAACGCAAAGTCAACAGGTGTGGAATTAACCGGCAATCGCTTTAAGTCACCTTTTGGTGTGAAAACATATATCTCATCCTGGTACAGATTAAGTTTAAACCCTTCCAACAAATCTTTTTTATTTTCCTCTCTTGCAGCACTTTCAAAAACATCTCTTATCCAGTTTATCCAATCATCCAGCTCTTTTTCAGACTTACCTTTATTCTCTTTGTACTTCCAATGTGCCGCCACACCTTTTTCTGCAACTTCGTGCATTTTTCTTGTTCTAATTTGAACTTCAACAGGCTTTCCTTCGGGGCCTATTACAGTTGTATGAATTGATTGGTAATTATTTGTTTTGGGTATTGAAATATAATCCTTGAACCTATCTGGAACCGGCAAATAGATCTGATTCACAATTCCCAAAGTTGTATAACATTCATTTGTATTCTCGGTCTCTAGAATTATTCTTATGGCAAAAAGATCATAAATACCTTCGAAAGGTTTATTTCTTGTTACCATCTTCCGGTAAATGCTGTATAAATGTTTCGGCCTTCCAATTATTTCGTACTTTAGATTATAAGCATCCAATTTCTCTTTTATCGGCTGAGAGAATTTCTTAATGTACGTTTCTCTTTCTTTTCTTTTATCTTTTATCTTCCTGGCAATTTCCTCATAAGTCTCTCGGTTTAAATATTTGAAAGAAAGATCTTCGAGTTCCCATTTTACTTTTCCAAGACCAAACCTATGTGCAAACGGCGCGTAAATCTCAAGTGTCTCTTGTGCAATTCGTCGCTGTTTTTCGGGATTCACGAATTCCAAAGTTCGCATATTGTGAAGACGGTCTGCAAATTTGACAAGAATAACTCTAACATCTTTAACCATAGAAAGTAAAAGTTTTCTATAGTTTTCTGCTTGGGTAATTTGCTGCCCTTTGAATATTCCACTTATCTTCGTTACACCGTCTACAATTTCAGCCACTTCCTTGCCGAATTCTTTAGCTAAAATATCAAGATTGAAATCTGTGTCCTCCACCACATCATGCAAAAGTGTGCTCATAACGGTGACATCATCAAGTGGGAGTTCAGTAGCCACAATCATAGCAACTTCATATGGATGTGTAATGTATGGTTCACCGGAAGCCCGAAGATCATTCTTATGAGCTTCCACAGCAAAATCAAAACTCTTTTTTACAAGCTCCTCGTTAACGCTCGGAAGATTTTGCCTGCAAGCATTAATCAGGTCCTCATACATTTTATTATATGTAGTTTCGCTTAAGTCCATATATTTAATAACTTAACAGATGTAATTTAAAGTTTTTAAGCAATTAGTAAAAGACTTTAAATT
Organism: Ignavibacteriaceae bacterium; assembly: GCA_046706145.1. Lineage (GTDB taxonomy): Bacteria > Bacteroidota > Ignavibacteria > Ignavibacteriales > Ignavibacteriaceae > JBJKPP01. Next base: position 12,190 of record JBJKPP010000199.1, read on the forward strand.
AGTGTCTAATTTCTATCTATTGCTGCTTTTCTTGATTTCCCCAATCAACTTTTCCCTGAGCTTTCTAACCCTTTGAAGACGCTTCTTCAGAATATCCTTTTCATGCTCAGTCATGCTGGGAATATCTAATATTTCATCACATAATTTAAGAGATTTTTCAAATTCTGCAATCTTTGAGTATTGTTGCGCTAAGAGGTGGTCGAGAAGTACTTCATTATAAACCGTCAGAGTATCCTTTTTATATGAATTGAGAATTTCACTATAAACAGCGATTGATTTCCTAACATCTGTTTCCTCATAAGCTCTTGCTAGAGCCCATTTGAAAAATCTACTCTTAGGATATTCTTTTAAGGCTTTTTGCGAAATATTTATAACATCTTGATATTTTTTTTCATTAATAAGAATCCATTGCAAAGAATAAATCCCAAGATATCTATTATATGAAGAATGTTTAATTGCTTCAGTCAAAAGTTTAATCCCTTCTTGCGATTCATTATCGAAAAAAGGCAGCCATTGTATAAACTCAGTCTTTGCACTTTTCCAGTATTCAAAGGTTCCCAACGCAATATAACTGTCATAAAAAGAAGAGTCCTTCGCTAGACATTGATCAAAATACTTAGCTGATTCAAATCCATCATTTAGTGCAGAGAACCAATCCTTGTTAATAGCCTCAAAATATGCTAGGTAACCCTTTGAGACTGCAGCAAAATATATATTCCAAGCCGACTTATTTTTATCCAATCTTATTTCAGAAATCTTTATTGCTGCGTTTAAGTTGCTGTCAATTAAGGTTTTATTAAAAGGTAATTTTAGATCGAATGATTGGGCAATAAAAGTTGCAGATAAATAAATTTTTCCAAAAGGAAGGTTTGGATATTCTTTGTTAAGAAACGAAAAAGTATTCTGAGCATTGGAGTAATTTTCATTAATTATTTGGTCGATTCCCGCTGTCAGCAAAGAATCAACCTCTTTCACCGGATATGTTTGAGGTACAAGAAAGCGAGCGAGAAGTACTACGAAAAAGATAATTCTAAAGCGTACCAAATGTTCTATCACCTGCATCACCTAAGCCAGGAAGAATATAACCCTTATCATTTAGCTGTCTGTCCATCGCAGCACTGTAGATTTTTACATTTGGATGCTCTTCTAATAATTTCTTAACTCCTTCCGGAGCAGCAACTATACAGACAAAAACTAAATCCCTTGCATTTTTCTTTTTCAAAAAACTTAAAGCCTGTGAAGAACTGCCGCCCGTCGCAAGCATAGGGTCAATTAAAATAACCCTTGTTTTGTTTAAATTTTTAGGCGTCTTAAAATAATACTCGGTTGGTCGTAATGTTTTTTCATCCCTTTGCAATCCAATATGTCCAACTTTCGCATCAGGCATTACCTCTAAGAATCCATCGAGCATCCCAAGGCCGGCTCTTAGTACAGGGACTAGGACAACTTCTTGAGCCAACTTGTAACCAATAGTATTTTCTAGAGGAGTTTTTACATTTATATTAGACAATTTAAGATCTTTACTAGCTTCAACAGCGAGAATTCTGGAAATTCTTTTAAGAGCACTTCTAAACATTTCCGGCTTTGTTTTTCTATCCCTCAGAACAGACATATCTCTTTTAATCAAAGAATGTTCCACAAGAATATAGTTGCTAAATTGTTTTTTCATAAATTCTCCGTTCTCTTGTTTTTTCATTTTTTACGGAAGTTTAAAGATATAGGAACTCCCTCAAATCCAAAACACCGTCTAATAGTTTTTTCTAAATATCTTTTATAATGGGGAGCAACATCCTTAGGATAATTAGAGAAAAAAAGGAATACAGGAAAAGCCTTTTTGACTTGGGTTATATATTTAATTTTGACTTCTTTACCGCTTCTAGATGATGGGGGGGGATTTTTTTCTATTTCAGATAAAAGAGTTTCATTTAATTCACTTGTTGGAATTATTTTATTCTTCTCGTCTCTTATTTTATACGCCAGTTCAATGAGTTTAAAAATTCGTTTTTTTGTCAATGCAGAAATAAAAATTATGGGGATATAATCATTACTGCCGAGTAACAACTTAATCTGTTTTTCAAAGTGAACAGCAGTATTGGTTTCTTTTTCTACAAGATCCCATTTGTTAACTGCCAATATAATTCCTTTGTGACGTTTAATTGCTTCATCAATTATTTTCTGGTCTTGATTTTCGAGACCAAATTGAGCATCCAGCAAAATTATTGCTACATCACATTCTTGAAGAGTAGTTAAAGTTCTAACTGTCGAAAAAAGTTCAATATTTTCCTGGACATTTTTTTTCTTTCTTAGGCCTGCAGTATCCATAAGAACAATTTCTTTACCGTAATATTTAAGAATAGAATCAACGCTGTCTCGAGTTGTTCCTGGGACATCGGTCACAATGCTTCTATCGTACCCCAACAATGAATTAACCAGTGAAGATTTTCCAACATTTGGCCTGCCCAAAAATGTGATTTTTAATCTTTCATCATTTTCTTCTAAAATGTGTTCCGGAAAATCTTTAGTTATTTCGTCAAGAAGGTCACCTATCTTTCTGCCTGCTAAAGCTGAAACATCACACACTTTTTCTATTCCAAGTTTATAAAACTCAAATACAAATTTCTCATATTGTTCGGAATCGACTTTATTTACTACCAAATAAACATTTTTATTAGTTGCATGAAGCATTTTAGCAATTTCTTCATCTACAGGATTTACTCCCGTTCTGGAGTCTACAACAAACAAAATTGAGTCAGCTTCCCGGATAGCGGTTTCTACCTGAGTTCTAATTACAGATTCAAATACTTCTTTTGAATCTGGAACATAACCACCGCTGTCGATGAGATTAAACCGCTTGCCCGCCCATTCCGCTTCTCGATATTTTACGTCCCTCGTTACCCCACTTTTATTATCAACTATTGCTTCTCTCTTACCTATCAGTCTATTAAATAAAGTTGATTTTCCAACATTCGGTCTGCCGATAATCAATACTAATGGTAATTTCATAATTGGGAATTTTTAAGTGAGAATATATTAAAGAGATGGATTTAATAAAAATCCTTCCCCCATGGAGAAGCTTTCAGTTTTACAAGCCTAAATTTATACTATAGCTTCTAAAGGCAATAAATAGACCCTTATTATGTCTTCTTTTCTATGAACTTTCTCATTTTCAGTTTTAACATCATTGACAAATGCATCTAGTTCACTTTCTTCAGTGAAAGGAATCATCTTTACATTTCTATGGCCTGGGAAAGTTCTGGTACCAAGATGCCCTTCGGTTCCATGAAATTTTCCAATTACATGCTCCCACTCAGTAAAAGTATCTATTTTATTTTTCTGAAGTATTGCATTCACTTTGTCTTCTAAAACATCATGATAGACCACAAAAGTTATTTTCATGATTCTACTTCTCCTGGTTCAATAGAAATCTTTTTTTTCTTGAAACCCAACAAATTGGCTAAAGAAGCAAGCCATTTGGGAATATCGTCTAAGATCGAGTATGCAACCGGCACTATGAACAAAGTTAATAATGTAGAAGTAATCAATCCTCCGATTACAGCCTGTCCCATAGGAGCTCTCAACTCAGATCCAGTTCCGAGCGAGAACGCAACCGGAATCATACCAAAAACCATAGCGAAAGTTGTCATGAGAATTGGGCGTAGTCTTACAGGCCCGGCCGATAAAATTGCCTCCTCTCGTGACAATCCTCTATCTCTTTCAATATTAATATAGTCAACCAATAATATTCCATTCTTAGTCACAAGTCCCATTAACATTATAATTCCGATCATAGACATTATAGATAACGAACCATTGAACGCTATTAATGCTAACACTGCTCCTATTATAGACATAGGTAAAGCAAGCATTATTGAAAAAGGATACACAAAGCTCTCAAATTGTGACGCAAGAACTATATAAACGAAAATTATAGCAAGTGCCAAGGATAGAAGAATATTTACAAATGATTTTGATTGTTGTTCTCCAGTTCCTGCAACTTCCACACTATATCCAGGCGGCATGTTGAGTTTGCTAATTCTTTGCTGAGCTGGTCCTAAAACTTCACCCAACAATTTACCTGATAGATTCGCTTGAATTTCTATTTCCCTTTTTCTGTCATACCTATTAATTACTGACGGTCCCACTCCATTATTTATAAAAGCAACATCACTTAAAGGTATAAGAATGGTACCTCCAGCTGCCGTCTTCTTAGTGCTTTTTACTGTTATGTTAGATAAATCAGCTAAAGTTTTCCTATCGGATTGTCTTAATCTTACTTTTACATTGTATTGATCTTCGCCCTCTTGAAACTTTGTTGCATCGTAACCATCAACAAGAGCCCTTACAGTGGTAGCAATCGAGTTTACATTTACTCCCAACTCAGAAGCTTTCTGTCTCTCTACCGTAATTCTAAGCTCAGGTTTTGAATTTTGCAGTGTATTATCAACATCTACAGCACCGGGAGTGGTTTTAACAATATTTTCCACTTTTTTAGCTAAATTGTCTAAGACTGTTAGATTCTCTCCCCTCACACTAAATATAACCGGTTTTTGCTGACCACCCGGACCTGACGGCGGATCGTAACTAATATCAGCACCAGGAATATGAATTTCATGTCTTAGTTCACTCATAAGTTCAGTAGTTGAGTAATTTCTTTTGCTCTTCTCAACTAACTTGACGAGAATATCTCCTTCTGTTACCGGATTATTACCGCTACCTATTGTGGTTAACATATCGACCACACCACTTTTTTTACGAACAACAGATTCAATCTGTTTCATAATTTTATTTGTTTCTATAATAGAACTGCCCGGAGCCGCATTAACGACAATTTCAAATTCTCCCTGATCCTGTTCCGGTATGAATTCACTGCCCAAAAATTTCATTAGATAAAAACTAAAAGCAAAAATTAGGATCGATCCGACAACTATTACAACCCTATGATTAATAGACCATCTTAATGCATTTATATATTTTGCTGAAAGCGAATCAAAAAAATGATTAAAATAATACAACCCCTTTTGGATTATGTTGCCTTCCTTTGAAATATGTTCTTCCTTCAGCCATTTGGATGAAAGCATTGGAGTTAGACTTAGTGCAACAAACAAAGAAACAAGAACGGCTACAGTAACAGTAATTCCAAATTGGAAGAAAAACCTCCCTACAATACCGGGCATAAAAGCAACCGGAACAAACACAGCAACCAACGTAAAAGTAACGGACATAACTGCTAATCCAATTTCATCACTAGCTGATTTAGCAGCCTCCAGCGGAGTTTCTCCTTCATCCATATGCCTATAAATATTTTCTATAATCACAATTGCATCGTCTATTAACAATCCAACCGCCAAGGAAAGCGCTAACAAAGTCATCACGTTCAAAGTAAAGCCAAAAATATACATAAAGAAAAAGCTGCCGATTATAGATGTCGGCAAAGCAAAGGCACTGATAATTGTAGCTCTTAGATTGGCTAAGAAAAGGAAGATGACAAAAATAGCTAATATTGCTCCATAAATAATATCGAACAAAACATCATCAATAGAATCTTTGATAAATGTACTATTATCTCTAGCTACAACAAGTTTTATATCGGATGGTATCTCTTTCCTTAATTGCACAATTTGATCTTTTACAGTATTTGCTACTTGTACTGTATTGCTACCTGATTGTTTTTTAATTTCTAAACCGACGGCGGATTTACCATTTAGTCTAGTTAAGCTCGTCGTCTCCTCAGTTGTATCCTTTACAGTTGCAACATCTGACAAATAAACTAACTGGCCTTGGGGAGTAGCAATTACAATATTTTTAAATTCATCGACATTTTTGATTTTACCCATCGTCCGAACAATTAATTGACGGTCTCCCTGGTAAAGATTTCCACCGGGCACTTCTACGTTTGCTTCACCGACTTTCTGAATAACATCTTGCACAGAAATATTATGAGCTTTTAGTTTCTCATTATCCACGAGAATTTGAATTTCTCTTTCTGCTCCACCCACCAAATCTACCGATCCAACACCCTGAATATTCTCCAACCTCTTTTTAATAACGTCTTTGGTATATTGTGTTACTTCCTTTTCACTCCGGGATGCAGATGATACAGCAACAGTAAGAATTGGTTGGTCCGAAGGATCAAATCTTTGAATCACTGGATCTTTTGTCTCATCCGGTAGTTGCGAACGTATTGCTGCTACTTTTTCCCTAACTTCCTGGGCAGCCGTCTTTCCATCCACTTCAAGCTTGAATCTAATTATAACTATGGAAACTCCTTCTTGAGAAGTCGATTGTATGTGATCAACTCCTTCAATTGGATTAACCGCATCCTCAATTATTTTTGTAACATCTGTTTCGACCTGACTTGGCCCCGCACCTGGCAGTTGCGTAGTAACCACTACTACTGGAATATCGACATTTGGATATTCGTCAACATTTAATTGTATAAAAGCAAACAAACCCAAGACGAGGATGGCCACAACCATCATCGTAGTAAAAACAGGTCTCTTTATTGAAGTGTCGGACAATTTCATTTTATATAAACTCCGGCCTTTTTATTTTACTATGCTTACTTTTGAGCTATCGCTTAGGTTATTCATTCCCGCGGTAACTAAAGTTTCCCCCTCACTTAAACCACTTTTAACTACTGTAACCGAATCATTTGCTAAACCAACTCCGATATTTTCGGGAAAAGCCATACCGTTTTTTATTACATAAACAGTCACTCCTTTATCATTATATATTACTGAAGGGGTTGGAATAGCTATTACATTTTGCTCCGATTCTAAAACAACATTTGCTTTAACAAACATACCCGGTTTAAAAAAATCATCTTTTGTGTTCGTAAATTGAGCTTTAACCAAAAATGATCTGGAATCTAAATTAGCTGATCTACTAATTTCTGTGATGCGCCCTTTCATTTTCAAGTCTTTCTGAAATTCGGAATAAACATAAACCGTTTTTCCTAATTTTAAATCCTGAACATCCCTTTCACCCACACTAAATTTAATTATCATGTTACTTATATCAGCTACAGTTGCCAAATCTGTCCCGGGGTTAACCCAATCCCCAGCATTATTATTTATTGCAGTAACCGTTCCGGTAATGGGGGCTGCTAAATTTACAGCACTTGAAGCAGCATCAAAATTTGCTTTTGCAACTTCGTAGGCTGTTTCTGCCTGATCAACTGATTGCTGTGAAACAGCTCCCTGCTGCAACAAGGCTTTCATCCGTTCATAATCTTTCTCGAGATTTTCAAAATTAGCCTTTGCCTGCATATATTGAGAAGTTGGTCCGGTTTTTTCTAATTCAATTATTACCTTACCTTTTTCAACGTGCTCACCAACTACTGCATTTATTGCGGTAATCCTCTCGGAAATCTTTGCTACTATATCAGCTTGTTGAATTCCTTCCAGAGTACCACCGTAAGTTTTCTGTATTGTTATATCGCCTTTTTTTACGGTTGTAACACTCACTGGAATAGTTTCATTCATTTTAATTGTATCATTTTTTTCTGAAGTGTTACCACATCCAACTAAGAATGCTGAAAAAACAGAAACGAAAATTAAACACTTAAGTTTATTCATAAATTTTTAGGCTCTCCTAATTTTTATTTATTTACCTGCTACGTTTTCCCATTCTGCTTTGGCAACAAGAAAATCATAAATCGCACGTGAATAATTAACTTGAGTTTGTACTAAGGCACTTTGAGCGTCAAGAATTTCTAATTGAGTTCCCACTCCGTTATTGTATCTTGATTCGGCAATTTTCAAAGCTTTTTCCGCTTGCTGAACACTTTGAGACTGTGCCTGGACACGTTCCCTCGCTTCACGCATATTCAATTCAGATTGTAAAAGCTGAACCTTCAGCGCTTCCTCGGTTTTTGATTTTGTAATTTGAACTTTCTGCATGTCAATTTGGGCTTGCTGCACCCTGGCGCTCCTTGCAAATCCATCAAATATCGGGATAGAGAGTTTAAGTCCTACAGTAACAGTATTAGCCCAGATATAATTATTGAAATTAAAAGTATTATCCTGACTTTGCCACTCATAGTTTGCAAAGCCCGATAGTATTGGGAAATATGCTGCTCTTTCCAGAGAAATATTTTTGTCTAGAACAGATATTTGATAATTCAATGCAGTTATAACTGGATTATCGTTAATTATTTCATCATTAGTGCTGTCTATTTTCATACCTGGGTTTTCATCTAGTTCAAACTTTCCCTCTACCTCAATTTTTTTGCTTAGGTCAATCCCCAAAATATTTTTAAGAGAATTCTCAGTCAGCTTTAAATTATTTTTTGCCTGAATTAAAGCAGGTTCGGCATTAGACAATTGAACTTTTGCCCTAAGATCATCGTACTCGGAGGCTACCCCTTGCTTATACTTTAGTGATATATTATCATAATTTAATTTAGACACATCATAATTCTTTTGTGAAACAGCAACGAGTTGTTTTGAGAGTAATACACCATAGAATGCTTTCTTAACCTCCAGGGTAACATCATTCACAGTTGATTTCTCAGAAAATTTAAAATAATCCGCATAATCGTTGGCAATCTTAATAGCAGTATTCACCTTCAAGCTGAAAATAGTCTGAGTCAATGTTGCGGACAAATCAAAACTATTTTTTGCACCAAGAGAAAATGTTTCCGTTTGATCAGATGGATTAAATACAGAGTTAGGTGGAAGAAACAAGACCGGGGACTTGATATTTCTATTGTAGTTTCCGTTAACATCTATAGTGGGCCACACATTTGAGTAAGCTTCGTCAATTTGCGCTTGTGATTTTAATACGTCCTGTTTGGATAGTTGAATGTCTCTATTGTATTCAAGCGCAATAGTAATTGATTTACTTAAAGTAAGAACTAATGTACTATCCGTAACGCTTTGAGAAAATGTGAATCCGGTAAAAAACAAAAGCATCACAAATAGACTAAAAAATTTGCTTCTAATAAAATAGGTCATATTAAATTTCATTTAGTTTTCATACCTTCTATTATTAGATTAAACAGGGGTAGGACAGTATTATCAATTAATTCAAAATTTACTTCACTTAAAAATTCTTTTTTTGATTTTTCAATTTCTCTATGCTCAACAGAAGACAAGAAGTTAACAAGACACCCAGCAATTTCCTTTGAATTGAGTTTCTTGAACTCCCCATTTGCCACACCCTCTTCAATAATTTGGGAAATTTCTTCTACTTCCCTATTATAAAATCCCATTTGTTTATTATTTAAAGCATTCTTTACATCTAAGAAAGCTTCGCTTGCTATATTATGAAGATTAATTTTTGCCCGCACATATTTTGAACCTTCTGCTATCAACACTCTTAGTTTTTGCTCTGCAGTTTTTTTCTTATCTGCAATTGATTTTATTACATTCCAATACGAGTTTGCTTCCTTTTCTAAAACAGCGTCAAAGATTGCTTCTTTACTGGGAAAATAATAGTACAAAGAATTTTTCTTTATGCCCAAAACTCCGGCAATATCATCAAGTGTGGTCTTTGCATAACCATATTTTGCAAAAACCTGGGTCGCAGCGTGCAAAATGGATTCTTTTCTATCTTCCTGTAATATTTCTTCCCGATTCATCAATTCTTCGAACTTTTTAGTAAATTGTTCGAAAAGTTAACAAAAGAAATGTTCGAAGTCAAGTACAGCCAAATTAAAAATTATAACTCAGGTTTAAGGTTGGATATAAGCTTACAGAATTAGCATAATAGTTCGGATTGAGTTTGAGCTGCATAGCAATAAGATTGTTATTATACCTGCTGGCTCCCCAGGCAGCATCTATAGCGCTCAAGAGATGATTAACAAAAATAAATGTTATTGCCCTCGCAGCGTCAGTATATAAATTATTGGCGTCACCACGCATATGTGCATAAGCTATCATCTGGGCAGGAACATCTTTTTCGTTGTTGTCCAGACTGTTGAATTGAGCCCACCCAGGGCTGTATTCTTCATACTTTCCTATCAGCTCATAATACTGTTGTGTTCCATATGCTGCAAGGTGGTGCGAGCCAACTTCGTTATCATTCAAATTCTTTAAATTAATTCTTTGCCATGGTGATAAAGTTGAATCAGGGTTGATTGTCACATTGCCCTCTTGCCACTGGTTTAACCATTGGGCATATTTTACTACACTCCAATTTTGGTCTGCGTAATGTTCAAAATCTGTGGTTTGCTGGTTACCTTTTTTATTGTAAATAATTGCAGTAGTTATCAATGCCCCTTCTATTGCAACAAATATCCCTGCTTCAATGTAATGTTGCGTATAAACCTGACCGGCACCAGGTACAATAAGAGACATTAGCCCGGCTAAAAAAGGTGATTTTTTTCTATCATTCTGAACATCCATTTTTGCTATTTGCAATGGCTCATATTCATTGAAAGCAACTCTTGAATCAACTTCAAGATTCCCACTTAACTTGTTATTGATAGGTTCACTTTGAGACTTTCCAACAGACGATAAAATAAAAACAAAACTCACAACTAATAAAAATGCAGTCTTCATAAAAGTACTAATTATTATTTTTTCAATATTAAAAATTAAAATCAAACAAAACTCCCCCATAAAAATGCCACTCTTTACCATAAGTAACAGTGGTATTTAAAATATCCTCTTGAAACCTATCAAAACCATAGGCTGCGCTCACAAAGAAACTTGTGGGATACATATAATATGAATTCATCATAATCCGAAGTTCTGCACCAACGCCCCTCTTGAAATCGCTCATACCTGGGAAACTACCATTCCATGCATCTCCAACATCTCCAAAAACAGAAAAGAACATTTTATCGATATAAAGCTGACCAATTCTTTGATCTATATTTTCAAGCAGCGGGAATCTATATGCGACATCAAGCCAGGCTATCTTATTACCACCCAGCGCATAGAAAGGGTATCCTCTGAAACCTGATATTCCTCCCAAATAAAAATCGAAGAAATCGGGCACGGTAGGACCAAGAATAGAGGCTGCCCTTACACGGAAATTAATAGTATTATGTTTGAAGGTTTCAAGACTTAATGTTGAGTTTAATTCAATCTGATGGAAATCAAAATTATTATAGGCAGGCTGCAAAGTTCCATCAACAACTACATATTTACCTTCATTGTCAAACTTATTCAGTTCATAATTGTATTTAATGTTTAATGAAAGGCCAATTGGATTAATTTCATCATCTATATAAGGCGCATGCATATCAAGATTATATGTAACCTGGAAGTTATGGCTGATAAGATAGTTATCACTTGTTGTAGGATATAAAGTATTATCCGGAAGAATAAAAGCATTTAAATTTGCTGTATAAGAACTAAATATGTACCTAAATTCTATGTCCTGCCCCCTAGAAATGATTCTCTGTTTAGCAGCTATATCAGCCTCAAAAAGATTATAGCTTACGGTCGTTGGGATGGTGTAGTCGTATTTTACTGAATTGCCAATTGTATCTGCACCAAAATAAATATTTTGATTAGCCTTTCTACTTACATTATATAATTCTAATGAAAGCTGAGGTCGAATTCCAATATCGAAAAGCAATGGAAGTTTATTCCTATAATCAAAATTCAGGAAAAGGTCCCTTTCGCCCCTTAAATCGATTGAGCCGCCTGCATAAAGTGAATACCTGTCCAACATATCACTTGATGAAACTATTAATCCCGGTTTTACTTTATCTATAAAATTATTTGTTGTTGAATAATTATCAAAGCGAACGTAAGGATAAAAACTTAACGGTGAAAATGCTCCTTTATATTTCTCTACTTTATAATCTGGGACGACACTGTCATTATAGTTTCTCAACTTTTTTATATCAAAATTTGAAATATCGCCATTTGGTTTATCATGGTTAAGAGGTGGGTCTTCGATCCAAATGTAATTGTAACCTTCTTTAACTTTACTTTGTTGTTCAGGTGTTATTCTAAATATTTTATATCCAGTGGAAGTGTATCCAGCATATAAAATATCGCCTTTACTATCAATCGAAGGCATAAAAGCGCCGCCTATTACGTTGGTTAATTGTTTTTTCTCTTTGGTTTTCAGATTATATGAATAAAGATTAAATATTCCAGACTCATCCGAAGCATATATCAGATTCCCATTTTTATCAAAAGTTGGATTTCTATCGTCATAATATTCTTTAAGAATATAACCGAAATTCTTCCCACTTGTGTCAACTTTAGCTATGTCACGGCCTTCTTTCAGTGAATAACCAAAGATAACGTAGCTGTCATCGTTAGAAAATTTTGGATCGTAAACCTGTTCTCCATTCTTAAAATGTGTTAACTGCTCGAAATTTTTACCATTAATATCTACGGTTGCAAGATTCGTGGTACCGTCTCTCTCGAATAGGAATACAATCTTCTTGCCGTCATGAGAAACATTTGGCTGATTAGCCCTAAGATCATAGGTCAATCTTTTTTCTTCGTCTTTCTTTAAGTCATAGACATATAGATCGTGGATGTTATCCCAATTCGGATTATGGTCTGTCAATCTTGCATATATTATTTTATCTTCCCCTGGAACCCAGCTTACGGTTGATCTTACCCCGGCAACAAGCTGTTTTTCCTTTTTTGTTTTAAGATTATAAAGGAAAATGCTCGCTGGACTAAAATAGTCTGAGTTCTTGTTGGAAATATACAGGAACGTCGAATCTCCCTGAGAATACATTGGATAAAAGTTGCCGAATCCAACATCAGAAATAGTATCTCCTTCAACCAAATTCTCCAGGACTTTTTTTGACCTTCGTTTGTAATCTTGCGTAAGGTAATCTTTCCACTCGTTATAGACTTGAATTCCGCTTTTTCCTAAAACATCTTCAAAAGCCGCGTCAATTGTAAAGTTTGTCAATTTTCCTAATGAATGAGATATCTTTCTTAATTTGTCTTCTCCATATTTCTGTGATATATATCTTACCAAAGAAAAACCAGCATTGTAAACAGATTCGTTACCCAGACTTGTTTTGCCAAATTCCCCCATTTGATTCCATGTTAGCATATTTCCATCAAGAGCATAACATCTTAATATCATGTCACGGTGTGTATCCCAATTATCATAGTTAAATTCCTTTCTTTGATATTGAGCTGTTCCTTCTGCAAACCAGCTAGGAATATTTACCATAGAAAGAGGATAAGAAACTACAACATTTGGATAGCCGTAAAGTATGTCCGGTCGCCGCACACCTTCATAATTTAACACTTGTAAAAACACCGCAGGTACGCGATTTGTGGTTTTCATCGAAGATTGTATCTGAACTATATGTGTAAACTCATGGGATATCACATTTCTTAACCAATCGTGAGTTCCTCTAAGATCAAAATCCAGAGCGCTTGTCCAAATTTCAATTTTATTATCAAAAAAGTACGTGGCACCATTTGAATAATCATCCATGTCTTTTATAACAAAATGTACGGTCTGAGGTTCGTAATGATATAAAGATGTAATCGGGCCCCAAACCTCATCAGCTATTTTACAGACAACCTCTGCAGTTCGCTTAGTGCCTTGCTGAAAATGAACAACTACATGCTTACCTTTAATGGTGTACCACTGAAGCTCAGGGTGAAATTCCGTAAATTGAGCGCGTACTGAAAGCTGGAAAAACAATATTCCAAGAGTAGAAACAATTATGAAATGTTTCCGCATAGCAAAAAATTTGAAAAAAGAATTCATTAGGCTTAAAAAAGATGAAATTTTACCATAAAAAAGAGTATTATTTGATAACGGCTATCTTTATAATTTTCGATTGTGTTTTTCCCGAATTGCTAGTTGCTTCAATCCTTGCAAGATAGACTCCACTTTGAACATTGCTCACATTCCAGACAGTCTCATTATCAAATCCCCCTTTTGCATTGTCATTCATTTCTGCCACCAAATCTCCAGCAAGGTCAAATATTTTTATATTAATTTTTGAATCTTCAGATACGTAATAACGTATGTTTGTACTATTTCCATAAACAGGGTTTGGATAATTATAGGCTTGACCAGATGGAAAAAATTGTGTTATCTGATTATTACTTAAAGCTTTATCCAGGAAAGAATTATTCAAGCTGCTTCCATTTGCTTCTGACCAATAAAGTATCGGGCTGCCGCTGTAAATATTCCATGAATAAAAATTGTAATTTTGAGTTAGAGCTGACAGATCTATATTTCCATCATTTATAGAAACAGCAGGAACCAGGGAAATTTTATTCCCGGTTGAGATTGGGAAACCACTAATCACTTTACCACTAGCCCCATCAAAGGCAAAAATACGCCCGTCAGTAGTCGAAACTATAACCTCTGGCTTGGAATCACCCGTAAAGTCAACAGATAGAGGAGTGCCTTCAAATCCAATATTCTCAGGATCTTTTACCGGGAAGTTATCAGCATTAGCGCCTTGTAAATTAACAGCATACAATTTGCCATTTGAGCAAAACATTATGTAATTATCACCATCCTGCTTTAAATCGGATAAAGAAAAAGATTTTATACTGTCAGCACCAACGTTAAATTTCTTAACTACGCTTCCGTTTTGAATTATATAAAAATTGGATCCCTTCGTTAAGATAATAGAAGTGAGCGTGCCATCCTTTGACTTTGTTAATGCAAAATCAACTGGCGCTCCACCTATAAACATAGAATTTCCCCGGTTGTCCTTAAAAAAAGTCTCGTTATAATCAGCTGTGCCTCGAGCAAAATTTGATTTAGAAACAGTTATCAGAGTAAGAGAAGAAACAGAAGACAAATAACTGCCGTATGCTGCCAGCTTAAATAAAGGATGATCTGCACCGTTAAGAAATATAGGGAGAGCTTTATCGGTTGAATTCAGTAAACTGTTATTATATTGATAAATATTGCCGTTATTTGAGCCGACAAAAACACTTAAGTTTCCATTATTCTTCACTATAACAGGAGAGCTTTCAATGCTTGCCGATGAACTGGCTGGTATATTAAAGTGAAATGTTGTATTTGCGTTAGATGTTTCAACATACACGTTCAAAGTACTATCGGTAATGCCAAAAATAAATAATGAATCATTTTCAAATATCGAAGCAGGTTTAACATCTGAAAATGCACTTAGCTGTTTTACTATACTTCCCTTTTGATCATAAAGTGTTAAATCTGCATTATTAGCCAGACCAAGGTAAAAGGAATCATTTATAGCAATCGCTGATAGGCCCGAATAACTCACATTTGTTGGAATCTGAAGTTTGAACACAGGTTTTATTAAAGAATCTCCCATGCTAACGTTAAAACTCATCTTATTTGCTATTGAAGAAAAATCAGAAATTGTGATTAAACTATTAGCGCCGTCATTAGAATTGCTATTGGGTTGTGTATCAGGCCCAAATTTATCTTTAAAAAACCTTGAAGGGTTATTTTTATACCAAAGGTCTGTTTGATCACCCTCTACAATTACAGTATTGCCTAAAATATCAGTGTACTCATAACCAATGTCCTGCACTCCATCGGCCTCTTCAATGTAAACGCCTCTGTTCTTAGGGTCTGCATTTATTGCATCTTCTCCTATTTTCTGATTTATAATATTATCATCGATATGCCAAATTAAAATTCCGCTGCCGGGTAAAGCCCAATCAAATTCATCCACATTTATAACCACACCTCTAAGAGAATCTGTATCATAGCTATAAAATCCTGTAGTATCTTTCGGGAAAACTTTGGTTAAAGTATCCCCATCAGAAACATAGGTAATTATAGCCCCATCTTTATGAGCATCTCTTTGCCTATTCTCCAATAAAAAATACTCGCTAGAATTAATCGGCACTTTAAGTATAGTAGTATCAGAGGAGTTTGCCGCTAATTCTGCTGCAAGATCAACATGAGAATTGCCAAGTGATATTACTTTAGGCGTTGCCCAGCCAAGAAAAATTTTCTCCCACGCACTGGGCTCCGGCGGGAAAAGTCCATTATATGCAAATATAGCTTGGCCATCCATCAGCCCAAACCTGCCGATAGCTGTAAGTCCTGTAGAAGTGTTGTATAGATCAGGCAAACCAAGATAACTTGCAATACTTGAAACCAGAAGTCCATTAATAGAAATTTGTATTAATGTATCTCCAACAACTGTAGATAGCACCCTGCTTTCGGTTTCAGGAATAATCATAGAATTTGTTATATCAAAACCTCCACTCGACACTGGAAATCCATTAAACGTTTGTCCATATATCTTTTTCAAAGCGTTGTCACTCAAATAAACAGATGGAAGATCTTTTTCATTTCCCAAACTTCCAGGAAGAGTCAGATCCTTGCCAACACCGGCGTGAAAAATTAAGAACACATCGTAGTCTTGAAAATCGAAGTTTGGATACATCTGACCGGCTATTGCCCACACTTCTTTTGCAAAATTACCAAGCGGAGTAAAATCAGCAGAAGATGAAGGCGAATAATTCTGCATCTGTTGAGAAACGGAGAATGTATCAGGCAAAACATAGTAAGCTATATTAAGTTTATTATTAGAAACTTTCTTAAAATAATTTTTTACAAATTCCAGATGAGCTTCAAAATATTTCCTGTCATGCGGTAACGGATCAATAATATCCTGCCCATAATTCTTCGGATAAATTGACCCAAACTTGCCATTACCAACAGTAGATTCATACTTATCTGTCTGAAAGTTCACCATAACAGCAAGTATCTTCAACGTATCCTTATTAAAAGCCGCAGCTTTGTCAGGGCCAGGATATGGATTGATCTTGCCTATAAAAGTTTGGGCAGATAGACTGCCCAAACCAAATAAAAGCAGAAAAGAAATAAAAAGGGTTTTAATCATTAAAGCTATATTCCCCTACCTAGGTAAACCTAGAATCTTTTGAGCTATTCCACCCCATGCGATATTAATAGAAAATCTTAGAGTGTTTGCTAGCGGGTCATTTTGCCTTCCCTTAAACACATCAGTGGATAAGTAACTAAAGTCGAAACCGTATATATCGTACCTTATCCCGGCGCCAAATGTCACAAACTTTCTGTCACCATAGGCTGGATCTTCATAGAAGAAACCTGTCCGGAGTGCAAAACGAAAATCGCCTGGTACTCCATACCAGTATTCCAGTCCCATTGAAGTTTGAATACTCTGCATCTCTGCAGAAAAGGAGGGCGCTTCCCACGAGGTGAATATCGCTCTGTAGAACGGATCTGTAGTCGGAGCTATTTCAGCGGCTGTATCTCCAGCGGATGATGTATGAACTAAAAGTTTACTAAAGTCCGCTAAATACGTTAAGGAGTTGTATTGGTCACTGTATATATTGTATGCAAAGCCTAGTCTGAACTCCGTAGGTATAGGATCTGCCTGTGCCTGATCTATATAATACATCTTTGGACCTAAGTTACTTAAATCCACACCAATGCTAAGCTTATTGCTAATATCTTCATTGACAAAAGGAAGAACTAATTTCAAAGGTCTCCACATGCCTCCGATATCAAAGCTGACCGAGGTAGCAACACCGCTTCCCTGTTCCTCTCCAGTTGGTTGATTTGAAAGTTGACTATGAATTAGACGGAAATTAAACCCTATTCCCCAGTCGGTAGATAATTTAGTAGCGTAACCTACAGTCATGGCAGCATCGAATGAACGAAAGGTTCCGATAGGAGTAGGACTGAACTCATTGGTTCTTATAAATTGACCATAGTTCATATATGTTATACTGGCGCCTACTGTTCCTTGCAATTCTTTAAAATATTCTTTGTACGTTAAGTAATCATAGAAAAGATCCAAATTAAATTGCGGCAGCCAGTTACTATGAGTTATACTAAGCTCAGTTCCTGTTTGATAAGCTAAACCTGCAGGATTCCAGAATACAGCGGAGGAGTTATCGGCTAAACCCGTTCCTGTTTCTCCCAGTGCACCGAACCTAGAATCAGGAGCAATTAGAAGAAATGGGACAGCTTCTTGACCAACATTTTGGGCATAATTTGTACCAATAAAAAACGAAACATAAAGCAAGCAGATTAGCAAAAACCTGGATTTTACTCTCATTATTTTTCCTCCAAATATATATTATCCTTTTATTGAAACTCTTTTAATAAAATTTAAATAAGTAATTTAAATATTTTTGAGACTCTTTATAGTCTAAAATTTATCTACCTAATGATCGCCAATTTTCCAAGTTCGTTAGCGGAGTATCTATCATCCACAGTTTTAACATTTAATTTATATAGATAAACTCCGTTAGCTAAAATACCACCGTACTCATCTCTTCCATCCCAGAAGACCCTGACAAATTTCTCAGAAACATTGTCTTCTTCAATCTTCTTAATTAGTCTGCCTGCAACTGTATATATAAATATCTTTACGTTTATAGGAGTATTTAAATTCTGCTGAAAAGTAAACGTAGTGCTCGAAGTAAAAGGGTTCGGGTAGTTGTAAACATCTTTTACTACAAGTGCATCGTTGGTTACTACTGTAAAACTCTTTTCCGCAGTTGATGCATTATTGAAAACATCCCAAGCTTTTATTTCAATTGTATAATCACCAGCAGCAAGGTCGCTCAAAGGATAAGCAATTTTTCCCGATCTACCGCTGGAATCAATATCGCCTGTAAAATAATTTGTCAAGTTTATAGGGTTGTTTTGATCTCCATTCAGAATACCCTCTAATGTATGACCAACACCTGTGCCTGTAGTATTAATTCCAGTTTGATCACTTAGATCGACATACATTGTTGAATTTGGCGTTACTAAATATGAATTCTCATTATTCTTTTGGTCAAAATAAATATCGATGCTGGGCCCTTTGCCATCATTGACAGCAGCAGTATCCGTGCCGCCAACAATTATTTGATTTGTATATCCAACTCCATCAGAAGAACTATTAAAAAAGTAAAGTGTGACCTTGCCGTTTTGATCCTGATACGAAATATCTTTAGGTACAACGAAATTAGCAGAAAATTTACCATTAGTAATCGAAATACTTCCGTTGTAAATTATGCCCCCCTGTGTCGTCATTGAAAAGCCACTACCTAATTGCGTAAGTGGAACTATAATTTTTGAATCAAAGACTGTCAAAATTGCCTGGCCATTAAAATCACTCCATAAAGTATTATCCGGATTAAGTATTTCACCTTCAATTTTAGTCTTGCTTAAGGCCTTAATTTGAACAGTATTTCTTGTATTACTTATAATAGTTCCGTTAACAGAAGCAATTTTCGCAGAATACTCAGGCTGAAGCAGTCTTAATACCGGATCACATAACAAGAAAAATTTTTCATCATTTTGCCTGCTGCTACTGCCAATAACTTTAGCTAAAAAATAAGCCTTTCCTAATGGAATGGGTAAATTCAAGCTGTCTCTTGGAGAGCTAAGCAAATAATTATAAAATGTTTGAGCAAGGCTGAAGTTTTCGTAAGCTGATACAGGCCTTGAAGAGCAGTATGCCCCAATTTCACCGCTGTTTTCCTTTGCTAATAATTGCTCAGCAGCACTTTGATCGGTAGTGAGATCAAAATGGCCGAAGTCGCATGTTGCTGCCGTTAAAAAGAAATATCTGCTATTATTCAATTGGGGTATAGTTGCATCGTTCCAAACATTTTCATAAGCCCAATCATGATCATCACCATGACCAATGAAATTCAATATTAACGTGCCTTGATTTATCGCATCTATGATTGCTTGATTAACGGCCGGTTTCCTTCTACCCTGGCCGTTAATGACAGTTGGATATGCAGCAAGATAAATCTTATCAATATTGAATGATGCTGGAATATTATATTGCGCCAAATTTTCCGTCTGCGTTGTAAACGTTGAGTTATCGGTGCCAGTTTGCGTTTGGTATCCGTCACCTGCAACCAAAGTTATTTTGTTTCGCCAGGTGTCTTTATCGGAGCTATTTTCATAATAAATTATTTTATCTACAATTGTTTTTGCCTCGTCATCTGTTTGACATGTGATTCTTCCAATTGCCAAATCATCTACACCACTATTAATTGGCTGGCTATCGTCAATCATAACATCATAATCATCAAAAGGGTATGAATTTACTTCATTCAATGAGTTAGTTTCCATAGTGGGAATAAAATCATTATCATGCCCTTCTATGTTTTTATAATCATAAGTTCCATCACCAAATAACAACACGTATTCCGGTTTAATTGCCCAGTTATTGTATGCATATTTGATGAAATTTCTAATTGCGGTTACAGACAAGCTTCCGCAAGAGAACTCATTATAAATTTGGTCCACATCAACAACTATTGTAGAAATTTTTATTTTGGCCTGGTTCTGTCTATAATCTTTTAGTCTGTTAGCCTGGTCTTCAAATAATTTATTAGTTATAATTATATATTTTGCCCCGCCTGCAATTCCGTGTAGGTTTTGATTAGATACCTGAGTTGGATTTTGGGGCGTAAGATAATTACTGCTGCCTACTGCAATGTACTTAGATACAGAACCAGCCTGCTGGCGTGCCTGGAATTTAAATTCGCCTCCGCTCAACAGAACCGGATTTGAGATTAGTTTTACGTTCGCATGGTCCGTTACATCAAATACTTGGATATTTGTCGAAGAAAAATTGTTTAGATCATATTCAATAGTAGCGGTAGTATCTTTTGAAAAGAACTCAAGGAAATCATTTACAGCCTTTAGTTCCTTT
>JBJKPP010000200.1:0-3775 GCA_046706145.1 Ignavibacteriaceae bacterium
GAAAAGAGGCTTAAGTATATATATGATATAATAAAACCAGGGTACCAAAAAATTAGAGAAAAACTGCCAAAAACAAAAAGGAACGTTTTTGCAAAATGAAAAAACTCTTTACAAACTATAATTTCGAATTCAATAAAAATGAAAAAAAACTTCTGACAACATTTTGTAATCAAACACTTAAGCAGGTACAGGGTGATAACAAATATTATGCAGAAGAGCGTGCTTTTAGCTCAATTGTTAATAAGTTAAATAATAACTCAGAGACAATTAAATTAACAAAGGAAGAAAGGAATAAACTTCTTAACCAGCTGCAAAGCAATACAAAATACTTGAAACAGAAAACAGAGAAAAGTTGGTTTTTAAAAAAATGGCTCTATAAATCAATGCTTACACAGTATGAAGATATTATAAATAATCATTTCAAAAACTGAGAGGATTACGAAGTGCTGGAATGTTGGATTGGAGGAATAATGAAATGACAACAAAAGAAATACACGCGCCGAGGGGAACTAAAGTTTCCTGCAAAGGATGGGTTCAAGAAGCTGCAATGAGAATGTTGATGAACAATTTAGATTCTGCCGTTGCGGAAAATCCTTCTGAATTAATTATTTATGGAGGCAGTGGAAAAGCCGCTAGAAATTGGGACTGTTATAATGCTATAGTAGATTCTCTAAAGCAGTTAGAAAATGATGAAACGCTTTTAGTACAATCCGGGAAACCAGTTGGTGTTTTAAAAACGCATACACTTGCTCCAAGAGTTATAATTTCAAATGCGATGCTTGTGCCCAAATGGGCAACATGGGATGAATTTAGAAGACTCGAAACACTGGGCTTAACCATGTTTGGCCAAATGACTGCTGGAAGTTGGATTTATATCGGTACTCAAGGAATACTACAAGGTACTTATGAAACTTTTGCCGAATGCGGAAGAAAATATTTCGGCGGAAGTCTGAGTGGAAAATTTCTTTTAACGTCTGGACTCGGAGGAATGGGCGGAGCGCAGCCATTAGCAGCAGTTATGAATGGCGCCGCTTTTCTAGGAGTTGAAGTTGATAAGAAAAGAATTCAAAAAAGATTGGACACTGGTTATATTGATGTTCTTTCAGAAAATTTGGATGAAGCACTTAATCTTGTTCTTGATGCAAGGAAAAATAAAAAAGTACTCTCTGTTGGACTCGTTGGAAATGCCGGCGAAATTTTGCCCCAAATTTTAGAAAAAAATATAATTCCAGATATACTAACCGACCAGACTTCCGCTCACGATACCTTAAATGGATATGTACCAATGGGGATGAGTCTTGATGAAGCGCTAAAACTCAGGAAAGAAAACCCTGATTTATATATCAAGAAAGCAAAAGATACAATTACCGTTCATGTACAAGCGATGCTTGACTTTCAAAAGAAGGGTGCCATAACTTTTGATTACGGAAACAATATTCGCGGAGAAGCAAAAAGTAACGGATTGAAAAATGCTTTTAATATTCCAGGATTTGTTCCTGAATTTATAAGACCACTTTTTTGTGACGGCAAAGGACCTTTTAGGTGGGTTGCATTATCGGGCGACCCGAATGATATTTACATAACAGATGAAGCAGTTAAACAAACTTTTCCTGAAAATAAAGCGCTTATAAACTGGATCAACCTTGCGAGAGAAAAAGTTCATTTTCAAGGTTTGCCATCCAGAATTTGCTGGCTCGGATACGGCGAGAGAGAAAAAATTGGACTAATTTTTAATGATTTAGTCGCTTCAGGAAAAATTAGCGCTCCAATTGTAATTGGGCGCGACCATCTGGACTGCGGTTCGGTAGCTTCTCCAAACAGAGAAACGGAAGGAATGAAAGACGGCAGTGATGCGATAGCCGATTGGCCAATTTTAAACATTTTAATGAACACTATTGGAGGAGCAAGCTGGGTTTCACTTCATCACGGCGGCGGTGTTGGAATTGGTAATTCAATTCACGCGGGAATGGTAATAGTGGTAGACGGTACAAAAGAATCCGAAGAAAAATTAAGAAGGGTCTTAAATTATGATCCGGCGACAGGAATTATTCGGCATGCAGATGCTGGATATGAAAAAGCAATTGGCAATGCGAAAAAATATAAAATTAAAATTCCAATGTTAAAAGGTTAAATTTATTAAGAACAAGTTTAGACTAAAATCCTACTCAACAGCAAAATTTTAATAAGATTCAAAAAATCTAAATATACACAATAGCCATCAGCTATGTTAAAAACCAGAGGTAAATCATGAAAGTATTAATAGCCGACAAACTTCAGGAAAAGTATATCGAAAAAATAAAGGGATCAGTCAAAGAAGTAATTTTCCAACCAAAATTAACTGAAGAAGAATTACCAAACTCTATTCAAGATATAGATATTTTGGTTGTCAGATCCACTATTGTGAACGAAAAAACAATAAACAATTCTAACAAATTAAGCTTAATTATCCGGGCTGGTGCTGGAGTAAATAATATTAATTTGAAAGCTGCAAATGACAAAGGAATTTTTGTTGCAAATTGTCCCGGTAAAAACAGCATTGCGGTAGCAGAACTGGCAATGGGATTAATTTGTGCTATCGATAGAAAAATTCCTGATAACGTTATAGATTTTAGAAATAGCAAATGGAATAAAGCTCTATATTCCAAAGCTAACGGATTATTTGGAAAAGTAATCGGAATTGTAGGAGTTGGACAAATTGGTACAGAATTAATTTATAGAGCAAAAGCATTTGGATTAAACGTAATTGCATGGTCCCGGTCTTTGACTGACGAGAAAGCTGAGGCTCTTGAAATCGAAAGAATGAACAGTTTGGAAGAACTATTTTCTAAAGCTGATATTGTATCTGTTCATCTCGCCCAAAATTCTGAGACAAAAGGCATAATTTCTAAAGAATTAATATCAAAAATGAAAAAAGGGTCTTACGTCATAAATACTTCAAGAGCAGGAGTTGTGGATGAAGAGGCACTCTTAACTGCAGCAAAAGAAGGAAAAATATTTGCGGGTATTGACGTATTTAGCGAAGAACCGGAAGGTAAAGAAGGCATCTTCAAAAGTAAATTAATAGATGTTCCTAATATTTACGTCACCCATCATATTGGAGCATCAACAGAACAGGCACAGGACGCAGTTGCTGAGGAGACATTTAATATCATTTCAGATTTTGTGAAGTTCCGTACTGTAAAAAATTGGGTAAACAGGTGTAAGCAAACGGCAGCAAAATATCAGCTTGTGGTTAGGCATTTTGATAAACCGGGTGTTTTGGCAAGAGTGATGAAATTATTGAGCGAAGAAAGAATTAATGCGCAAGAAATGGAAAATGTAATCTTTGACGGAGAAAAAACTGCTTGCTGCACAATAAAATTGGATTCAGTTCCTTCTGATAAAATCTTAAAAGAACTTCCGGCAAAAGAGGATGAGATTATTAAGGTTTCGCTTGTGGAATTATAGAGAAAAGCCGTAAATAGAGCTGTCAAGGGGTTGTACGTCATTTCGAAGGAACAGAGCGACTGAGAAAACTCCTGAGCAAGGCAAAGTCTTTTCGTGAAATTCTGTTCCTTGTTTTTACTTAGCTAATACTTGGGATATCTCACCCCTATCGGGGATTCGATATGACTGAATAGTCTCTAGCATCCTGACTTATACATTGTTATGAAATGACTTTTGAAATTTCTAAAACAATTATAGAGTTGAAATATTCTCACACAAATTTTATATCGAAAATATCATCTATTATTCCGTGGTAATAAAACAACTGGATTAGCTGCTTTATACCTTC
>JBJKPP010000201.1:0-2233 GCA_046706145.1 Ignavibacteriaceae bacterium
CGCCTCGGTAATCTGATAATCTACAACTAATGGCTGAAAAAGATCATACAAGCTCCTCTTTTTTTCTGAGGCCGGAAATAATGATTAAACTCTACGCCAAAGGAGCCTTTCCGATGGCGGATGAAAATACAGGGGAAATAAATTGGTACATGCCGGAAGTCCGCACAATTATTCCTTTAGATAATTATAACGTGCCGCGGTCTTTAAAAAAATTTATAGAAAGTAATCATTTTGAAGTTAGATATGACCATAACTTTCTTCCTGTTGTTAAAGCTTGCGCAGAAAGAGAAGAAACCTGGATTTCCGACGAGCTAATAAAAGGCTACTTAGCAATGGAAAAGCATGGATTTATCCACACTGTGGAAATCTGGCAAAGAAACAAACTTGTTGGCGGTCTGTACGGAGTGACTTACAAAGGTGCATTTTTCGGAGAGTCCATGTTCAGCAAAGTTACACAAGCTTCCAAAATAGCTCTTGTGAAATTAATTGAGCGTTTAATAGAAAAAAATTTTGCCTTGCTCGATGTGCAATACATGACAAAACACTTAAGAATGTTCGGTGCAAAGGAAATTAGTTTTGAAAAGTACAATGAGATGCTTGGTGAGGCTTATGAGAAAAATTGTAAGTTTTGATCGATGTTTGATTTTTTTAAGAGAACAGCAAGACATTAGTCAATTGTCACTAGTCATTTCTTTTGCGGCTTGGCGGCATGAAATACGCCATTTTAGAATCACTCCTTGACTTTTTCAAGGATTATAGATTCTATAACTCCAAACCAATCTATCCTCTCGGGAATTAAATCTTTGATTGATGTAATTTCATCAATTTTTAACTCAGGGTTATAAATTTCCTTCGCGACTGTTTGAATATCTTCCACATTCAAGCTATAAATTATTTCGTCATTCATATCGATTTATAATCCTTTCAGAATTTTTTCTCTATGCCACTGAATAGCTCTCATATCTGGCCACAATTCTTTGTTTTTTGGTAATTGTATTCTAATTTTTTGATTGACAAGTAGTCTCACAAAATCATGTCCCCACATTTTACCCATCTCGGTTGGCAAATCCTTTAGGAATTCAGAAGAAACAATTTGAAATTCCTGATCGAAACTATACCACCCTACGTCAAAGGCCCAATGATGAAAACGACATAATGATAACCCGTTCCACACATCATCTTTGCCATTAAAACTGTGCGGCACTATATGCGCAGCTTCGACTTCCCACTGGAAATTTTTAGGTGAATGAATTTTTAAGCCACAAACAGCGCATTTAAATTCATATGTCTCTATTATAACCTGTCTAAAACTTCTATTTCTCAAGCTCAAAGTTCTAGTTGATTGGCTTTTCGGTTTTCTTAGATTGATTGGATCATAATCTATAGGTTTTTGTTTCAACTTAATCTTTTTTGCTAATTTTTCAACTTCAAACGATTTAATAGATAGTTTTTCTTTAACTAAACTTGGAATTCCAATAAGAATCAAAGCTCTATCATATCCTTTTTCTGTTAACATCCACTCTTTTCGATTTGTCAATTGATAGGTTATCGTGGGACGTGAGACAAGTTTTTGCTTAGCCAAATCGTCAGCTGCTCGAAATAGTAAACGATGCCAAAGATTTGACTTCTTAAGTCGGTTTTCCTTTCTATAAATAGTCTCCAGATATGTATTTCGCTGCTCCTTATTCAAATTAAAGCTATCAGCAATTTCTTCTACAATTTCTTCGCCAGTACCAAACTCCCTTATAACACCATTATGATTAAAAAGGGTTCTTAATAATGCTAATTCTACTTTTTCTTTAGAAGGCATATTTAGCTTTTTCAGCATCTCACCTTCGTAACTCATATTCTTCACCTTAATAATGAGGGTTCTATTAAACTTAAGACTATTTTTCGAAACAAATAATTATAACTTGCAAAAAACATAAAATCAATTAACCTGATAAAAAATTCATGTGCATAATATGAAAACCTTCAAAGTTACTCTTACGAGAGCATACAATATTACAATAGATGCTGAAGACAAGGAATCAGTAAAACAATTTGTTGAATTTTTCATTGGTGATCCGAAAGACGAATCGAACGAGAAAGATAGAAATGAGCACAACTTTCAGATTGGTGAAACTGAGATGGTAATGAACGATGCGATGGAAGTAAGTGAATTGTAGAGATAAAGTAACAATTCTGTAGTTTCATTAATCAATCAACCCACCCCTTCAATTCCCCTCCTGGG
>JBJKPP010000202.1:0-6312 GCA_046706145.1 Ignavibacteriaceae bacterium
ATTGCCGGTAATTGGCTCTGGTGGAATATGGCAATTGGTGCCATGCTTACTGTTTTCTTTTTTGCAAAGTTGTGGCGGCGTGCACATATCATGACTGATGTGGAATTTGTAGAGCTGAGATATTCAGGGAAAGCTGCAGCTGTACTTCGCGGCTTCCGCGCTCTTTATCTAGGATTATTTATGAATGCAATAGTTATGGGCTGGGTCAATAAAGCAATGGTGAAAATATTTCATGTTACGATTCCCGGAATTGACCCTTTCCTTCTTGTTGTGATCTCAGCGACTGTAATTGCTATATACGCATCCGCTTCAGGGCTATTGGGAACAGCCCGTACAGACAGTTTCCAATTTGTTTTTGCCATGACAGGCTGTATCCTTTTAGCAGTGATAGTAGTTAATATTCCGAAAGTAGGAGGACTTGTTGAGCTTAAAGATAAATTAGCACCACAGGTTATGGACTTTCTTCCTAAGATTGGAAGTATGACTTCTACAGGTAGTATTACAGGAGGAGTTCTTGCAATCCCTGCCGGTGCATTCTTTGCATATATAGGTTTGCAGTGGTGGTCTAGTTGGTATCCTGGTTCTGATCCTGGCGGCGGTGGTTATGTTGCACAGAGAATGATGTCAGCCAAAGATGAAAAGCATAGTTTATTTGCTACCTTGTGGTTTACAATTGCTAATTATGCTGTCCGTCCCTGGCCATGGATTTTAGTAGCGCTTGCTGCTTTGGTTTTACTGCCGAGAGCGCAGGATCCAAGTGTAATTCAAAAACAAAATCCCACTGTATATCAAGAAGTTGTTCAGGCATATAACAATCAGGATTTGTTAAGTTCGAGTAATCCCATTTATCACACTCCTGAATTCAAAAAACTTTACCAGGAATACGAAAATACAGTTGACCCCGGTGTAATGTATCCTAAATTGATGTTAATGTATTTACCTACAGGTTTTTTGGGATTACTGATTGCAGTTTTTCTGGCAGCCTATATGTCAACTATAGCTTCGCAACTTAATTGGGGAACGTCGTATTTAATTAATGATTTTTATCGTAGATTCATTAAATCTAATGCAGATGAAAAGCACTATGTGCTTATTTCAAGGCTGGGAATTATTTTGATGACTGCTTTTTCACTTTTTATCACGAGATATTTCCTTACA
This sequence comes from Ignavibacteriaceae bacterium, assembly GCA_046706145.1. Classification (GTDB taxonomy): domain Bacteria; phylum Bacteroidota; class Ignavibacteria; order Ignavibacteriales; family Ignavibacteriaceae; genus JBJKPP01. The sequence continues at coordinate 1,159 of JBJKPP010000202.1, forward strand.
ACTATTTCTGGTGCGTGGATTTTCATTCTTAATGCGAGCGCTGGTATAGGTGCAGTTTTAATTCTTAGATGGTATTGGTGGAGAATAAATGCCTGGTCTGAAATTTCAGCGATGATTGCACCGCTAGTCATCTATCCTATTGCAGTTTATGGATTTAAGATGCAATCTCCAATGACTCTGTACCCGATTGTAATAGGCACAACTGCTGTCTGGCTTATAGTTACATATATTACAAGGCCAACTGACCAAAAAACACTGCTAGCATTCTATAAACGAACATATCCCGGTGGAATAGGATGGAGGCACATACAAAAAATGTTGCCCGAACTTAATCAAAATAATTATTTTGGCAGGACATTTGTGAATTGGGTCATGGGTGTAATCCTTGTTTATGCATCTTTATTTGGAGTTGGAAGAATAATATTTTCTGAGTTTCTCTCCGGAATAGTAATATTACTAATTGGATTTATTGCCGGATTGGTGATTTATTTCAATTTGAAAAAGCAGGGATTTAAGACGCTTGAATAGTTGATTACCCTTGATTTCATGTGATGTAATATATATAATTGTGCTCCAAAACATCATTTATTGTTGATAATTGAGTCGGTTAAATAGCTCCTGTTTGCTTAAAAATTATTAGGATAGTATTTTATTTGAGAAAATTACTTTATATTTACACCGAGTCCACAAATTTATTCCAATCAGTTTACTTCTTCCATTTTTTTACAAAGTATTCTGAAATAAATTAAATCCAATTAAGTTTTAAATGAAGGAAGGCGACATGAATATTTTCATTGGTAATTTGTCCAAAGATGTTACGGAAGACGATCTGCAGGAATTATTCTCCGAGTATGGCACCATTAGAAGTGTGAAGGTAATTAGAGATTTATTTTCCGGCGAATCAAAAGGTTTTGGGTTCCTTGAAATGCCCGGAAATGATCAGGCTCAGAAGGCCATTAGTGAATTGAACACCAGAGAGTTAAAAGGGAAAAAGATTGTTGTAAATGAGGCTAGGCCAAGAAACGATAATAGAAGATCAGGCGGTGGTGGCGGTAGAGGCGGACGCCGTGGAGGCGGTGGCGGTCATCGCGGTGGTGGCAGCGGCGGCGGAAGAAGAGGAGGCTGGTAAGAAAGCCTTTCTTTGAGAAATAATTTTAAAAACCCGGACGAAAGTTCGGGTTTTTCGTTTTTTAAACCGTTCAATTAAATTTGCTCTTCCTTGTATGTTTTAGTTTTGATGCCATAAAATAATTTATCATTAATATAACTCAACTTAAACTTCATTTTACCAATTTTATTCGGTTGTGTCTCAGTTTCACTTTTTAGAATCAAAATTGAATAGTCATTCTGAATTTATTTTCAGAATCTTTTTAGTTTGGCAGATTCCGAAACGAGTTCGGAATGACAAGTTGTGAAACTGAGACAACACTTTTTATTCTGTATTACAAACATTTGTTCACATTAATATTATATTTGTATTAATCATACAACAAACAATAATTCAATGAAAAAGAAAAAACACATACTTGAACCGGATGAGAAACTTAGAAGCAATATACGTCAGTTAGGCATTTTATTGGGGGAAGTGCTTATTGAACAAGAAGGTCTTGAACTGTTTAAGAAAGTTGAAAACCTACGTGCCTTAACTAAAGAATTACGTGCAAAAGAGGATAAATCCGTAAGCAAGAAAATCAGGACCATTGTAGGAAAGTTCAGCCTAAAGGAATCATATAATGTAATTAAAGCATTTTCGATTTATTTTATACTTGTCAATGCGGCAGATGAGGTTAATAATATTATTATCCAAAAGAAGAGTTATAAATATTCTCCGGATGAGGAATTGGGCTTTTATGACAAAGCATTCCTTGAGATAAAAAAATATCATCTATCTGCTAATTCTGTAGAGAAAATTCTTGAGTCCATTGAGATTATTCCGGTATTTACTGCACATCCAACCGAAGCAACAAGGCAAACAATTCTTAAGAAGGTATTAAATATAAGCCAGATGTTGCTGGATAAAGAATTAAATTATCATACACGTGAAGAATTTGAATTAATACAAGAAAAGATTAAGACTGAGATTACCCTGCTATGGCAGTCAAATGAGATAAGATTCCATAGAATTACGGTTCAAGATGAAGTAATGCGGGGACTGTTCTTTTTTAAAAGAGTTTTTTACAATATTTTACCGGATTTTTACAAAGATCTTTCTTATTCATTCCAAAAACATTTGGGCTATTCGCATGAATTCCCGACCATTTTAAGATTTGGTTCGTGGATAGGCGGTGACAGAGATGGACATCCTTATGTGACTGAAGAAATCACGAGACAAACTTTTCAAATTCACAAGAGGGAAATAATTAATCTCTATCTTAATGAATTAAACAACATTTATGAAGAGTTGAGCACATCAGCTAAAATAAAAGGAGCCGATAAAACTTTTGTAAATTCCATAAAATATGATGAAGATAAATTAAATGTGAGTCTTGCCGACAACAAATTGAGAGAAGTGAGCGAGATTTATAGGGCGAAACTTTATTTGATTTATCGGAAACTTGAAAATACTCTAAACGGAAAAGAAAATTGTTATAAAGGTGCAGATGAATTTGTTAATGATTTATATTTAATCAAAAAGAGCCTGGATAAAAATGAGGGGGGATTAATTGTTGGAAATCTAATTTATCCTTTTATTCTGAAAGTTAAGACTTTTGGATTTCACTTTGTGAAGCTTGATATAAGACAGAACTCTGAATTAATCAGAAATACAATAAGTGAAATTTTTGTAAATGAAAATCCGTTTTTCGATTTATCTAAGCTCTCGGAAGAGAAAAAATCTGAAATTCTTACAAATGAAATTCTGAATCCCAGACCTCTGACTAATAAATTCACTTATATAAGTGAAACTGCGAGAAAAGTTATAAATGAATTTGGACTTATAAGATGGGCAAATGAAAATATTTCGAGAGGTTCGGCGGGAGATTATATAATAAGTAACAGCGCCTATGTGTCGGATGTGCTTACTGCTTTATTATTGGCTAAAGAAGCTGGTTTGATAAAAGTTGCGCAGGGCAAAATAGTCTCTTCATTAATTGATATACTTCCGCTTTTTGAAACTATAGAGGATTTGAGAAATTGTGTCGGAGTGATGGAACAATTATACGATAATCCGGCTTACAAACAAAATCTTCTTCTTCATGATAATTTTCAAAAAATAATGTTGGGATATTCGGACAGCAACAAAGATGGCGGAATTTTAACCTCAAATTTTGAGCTGTACAAGGCACAAATCCTTTTAAATAAATTATCACAGAAAAAGAAAATAAAGCTCGTTTTGTTTCATGGCAGAGGCGGAAGCATTTCAAGGGGCGGCGGGCCGGTAAACAGGTCCATTTTAGCTCAGCCCCCAGGTACAATAAGAGGTAAATTAAAAATCACAGAACAAGGAGAAATGATTTCCGCCAAATATTTAATGTTTGATAACGCAAGGAAAAGTTTGGAAATAATAACTTCTGCCGTGTTATTAAAGACAGTTCATTCGTTTAAAAACATTAACGATGAATTTCAAGGTTACATGGATAAATTTGAAATTCTCTCTAATCTTGCTTTTGAACATTATAAAGAACTAGTAAATCACGAATACTTTATAAAATATTTTAGAACTGTAACACCTATTGATATTATTGAAAAAATTGAAATTGGTTCCCGTCCGCCATCAAGAAAAAATAAAGTTGATATTTCTTCTCTTAGAGCAATTCCATGGGTCTTTTCATGGACACAAAATCGTCAAACAATTTCCGGCTGGTATGGCTTCGGTTATGCAATTGAAACTGCGCTGAATAAAAAACTAATATCTCTCTCAAAACTTCAAGAGATGTATAAAAAGTGGGAATTCTTTAGAGCTTTGATTCAGAATATTGAAATGGTTCTTACAAAAACAGATATGATTATTGGGACAGAGTATCTTACTTTAAATAAAAGCAAAAAGGCCGAAGAAATCTTTGAAATGATAAGCAAAGAATATAACCGGTCAGTGAAATACCTGCTGAAACTTACAGAGGAAAAAAATCTTCTTGATCATAATCAACAATTAAAAAGAACTTTGGAATTGCGAAATCCATATTTAGACCCGATTAATTTCATACAGGTGCGGCTAATTAAACAGTATAGAAATAAAAATATCTCTGAGAAAAAGAAAGAAGAGTTATTGAATATTCTGCGTTCCAGTGTTAATGGAATAGCTGCCGGAATTAAGAATACAGGGTAGAAAATATCCACAGCTTAACACAAACCATCTGCTCTAATCTTTCCTAAATAGAACGGAAAAAAGTTGGTAAATGTAGAGCGATTTCTAATTATAAATCGATTGGAATGAAACTTTAAGTTTTCCGACCTTAAATAAATCGTGTCTGCAGATAACAATAAGTTGACAGAATGACAATGTTAGATTAATTCTACCAATTACAGTTGATCACTATGCAATAAACACTTCTCTTTTTAAGGGAAGCCTGCCTGCCGTGTACTACTTCAACAATTCGGTGACGGCATTGGATTAAAAGGCACAACTATAAACTTCTTGTTTTAGAAGGCATTAAATAAATTCCGTTGAAAAATTATGCGGATTTAACAATTAATATTGCAAAACTAATAATGCTAATTAGAAGTTAAGTTTTAACCGGAAAAATTTGTTTGAGAGGTTGACTAAAAAGTAATTTTTAATTGAAAATGGAACACAGATGACACGGATTACACTGATTTTCACAGATTTTAATATTGATCATTACTTTTTAGTCAGCCTTGAGTTGTTTTTCCTCATGGTATGTTAGCATAATTTTAGGAATTTATTTTCAGCCTTGAACTTTTGGTACTTTTCTTTCAAGAGAAAAGTACATGAGTGTTAATAGAGCAAACACGTGTAAAACCCTATCAACCTACAATTAGCAAGATTTTGTTACCTAAATACCGAAGAATTACACTGCCGGTAGACGGGGATGGGTCCTTTTGTTACTTTTTGTAAAGTTACAACTAGAACACAGAACTATTTAATCGCACTGTTTCATTTAAATTTATATTTTATACTTGTATTTTTAACGGTGTTTTAATCCAAAGTATTTGGGGTTTAGAGATGAAAAGAAATCTTTACGTGTTTTTTGTGCT
>JBJKPP010000203.1:0-11010 GCA_046706145.1 Ignavibacteriaceae bacterium
AAATAAATCTATTTCCATCTGCCGATAAAGTTGTGTCATTACCAAGTTGCAGCGACCAGCTATTTCCACCATCTATTGTTTTAAGAATAACTCCACCATTAACATCCAATCCACTGCCGGAAGCCCACCCAACATTCTTATTTACAAAATAAAGAGAAGTTAATGTTCCGTAGTCAGTTCCATTTGCTTGCTGCGATTCCCAATTGTCACCGCCGTCCGTTGTCTTCAAAATTACCCCTTCATTACCGGCCACCCAGCCAGTATCCTTGTTTATAAAAAACATTGTTTGAAGAACATGTTCGGTAGGTTGAATAATATTCCATGTTAAGCCGCCGTCTGTAGTTTTAAGCAGCGAACCGTTGCCGAGCAGGTACCCGTTATTCTCATCGGCAAAACATACTTTTACGAAATTGAATTTAAAACCAGTGTTCAGCTCTACCCAATTATTTCCACCATCAGTAGTTTTGAAAACAGTACCGTTTAGTCCTACAGTCCAGCCGATATTATTATTTGCTGCAGGTTGTCTCAAAAAGAAGATATCAAGCAAACCATAACCGGTTAATTCTGAAGACCACGTTTTGCCCTCATCCGTGGTCTTGATTAAGCCATTATATCCAACGGCCCAACCAGTAAATGAATTAACGAAATAAACGTTTCTTAACACGGAGTTATAGTTACTTTCTCTTAGCTTCCATTTGAGTTTACCGGAAATAGTAAATACGCCACTTGTATCTGAAACAGAAGGATTATTAAAATCACTTATCCTAATTAAGCACGAATCTGAAACTTTGTTAGGAACCAAAAAGGTATATTCATTCGAATAATCATATTGACTGGTAGTATCAAGACTTTGCCAAGTAATTCCGTTATCTGTTGATAATTCTATAAGAACGCTATTCACGTTTGATGAATTCCACTGAACCTCTGCTCTCGCACCAACTTTCCAGTTCACTTTAGCTTTTAGAGAAACTAAGGTAAGCGAAGTATCCACACTGGATGTTTTATATAAAGGAGTTACAGTTTTTGAAATCGCGTTTATTATTGTTGAAGAAAGTAAATTTCCGTTGCCGTTAAATTCAGCACTAAATGTTATTTGAGAATTGTTATCATCTAATTGACCACCCGGAAGATTTATTATTTTGCTGTTGGAAGTTCCCGAAAGAATTACGTTTCCATTATGATCAACGCTTAATGATATTATTTTCTCATCGCCGTTCCCGCCTATGTTTTCAGCCCAAACTATTTTTCCATGGAAATCATATTTTGCCAGAAAAATATCGCTTTGACCGTTGTTCTTAAGATTATTATCTCCAAAAGTCAAAGTTGAATTTGTATAATTCCCCGCCACATAACTATTGCCCAGACTGTCAGACACAATTTTATTGTTTAAATATTGCTGCGCTAAGGACGGTACTTGTAAAAAGAATGTTAGGGTTAAAAGTATAAGAAAACTTACTTGCCAGATAAGCAAATTTAATTTAGTTGATTTTTTTTCTACCTGGATGAATTTATTTCTGTTTAACATGCTCTTCATTTTTCTCTAATTTTCTAGTTTACCTTTTTATCCAAATATTAATCCAAACTTTTGGATGTCCCAATCTGGGTAAAAAAGTTCGAAAAAGTGAAAAATTCGAACATTTTCAAAACTTTTGGCCAAATTCCGTATGGTTCAAAATGAGACCTAATCTTAAATTCAAATTTAAAGGTTAATATTAAGACCCTATATATTTTCGACCAATTCTAATTGATGCTCAACTCAATTTTTTATCTAATTTATCCCTCAATTCTCCCCGCCCACAAGTAGATGTTCTTTTATAAAATGAAACCGTTCCTTTGAAACGATAATTTCATCAAATACTTCTTTTATGATTCCCTCATTAATTTTAACAAAATCTCCTTCTAATGGTGCGATACATACCCCCCCCAAATCGACTGCGGCTGGACTCCATAGCAACTTCTTGTTGCCCTCTTCAAAGTAATGATGAGGTCTGTGTTTTTGCCTTAAGAAAACCAATACCTTCCAGCCAATTTTGCTTTCATAAAAAGAAATAATATTCATCATCGGTTCTTTAGATATAGCCTGCTGATTTTTATTCAATAAATCATACATTTTTAGGAAATATTCGTTTAAATAATCTCTGTCTTCACCTTCTAAAGAAATAATTTTTCTTAGTCCATCATCAATTGCAGAAATTATTATGTTTTCATTCTCCAGAAGGATTTCACCAAATTCATTTTTTAATGAGTAAAATTCATCCTCTATCGGCATAAAATTTTTTGAACCAGCTTGAAAATGAAGGTGATCAGGAGCTGAAGCGCCGCATTCGGGACCATTATAAAAAACCGTGTAATGTTTTGACAGGTCCTTAGATAAATTTAAAAAATCTAAAAAGTTTTTTTCTATTGATTGCGGAACGTGATTTATGTTCGCAAGGGTGAAATGCTCTGGAAAAATTGGGAAAGGATTTGCTAGGATAAAATAATTTTCTTTATACAAAATGCCTTTTTGTTCCTGTGGCAAATTTTCAAAACAAAGGAAACAGTCTCTTTCCTTTATGGATTTCTTATCAACTTTAGCAGATGAAGAAATTATTCTTCCAGGATTGAACTGAAAATTTATTTTATAGCCTTTAAAGTGAAATGTTCTGAGTTTTACAGATTGCAGAGATTCATATCCTTGTTTTAGAAGGGGCCAGTCTAGTAGTTGTTTTTTTATTAGTAATCTTGCTGCATTGGAATAATCCTCTTGTACAATCAAATTATCAATTTGTAAATCAGCTATTTGAATTTCTTCTAGTTTTCTCATTAATAATTTTGTCAGGATTATTTCTTGTTTAGTTTTATTCTGGCGAAGATTTCCATTGTTCTAATTTTATCTTTGTAAAAATTGTTTGCATTAACCTTTTCTATCGGTAAAGCCGCATCTGAGTTTCCCTCCCACCTTCTGCACAAATATACCGGCTCATAGATTCTCGCAATTTGATAATTTCTGGAAAGCGCCAAACCTACGGCATAGTCTTCTCCATAACTTACGTTTGGAATATTTAATTTTCTCAGGAGCGGAGTATAAAAAGAACGCGGGGCTCCAAGTCCATTAATCCTAAGTGCATTATTTCTCCCGTTCTCGGCCGACCACTCTTTGTGGTCGACTATTCCCGGGGGTATTTCATTTTTATTAAAATCAGTTAATTTATAAGAGCCAATAACCATTGCGCTTTTTTCCTCTTTAAACTTGTTAACTATCTTTTGCAATGTATTTTCAAAATACAAATCATCGCTGTCAAGCTGGCATGCATACTTTCCGCATTTCGGATGATGGACAGCCTCATTCCAGCAGCCCCCGATTGCAAGGTTGTTACTATAAGGGATAATGTGAATCAGTCTTTTGTTTTTTTCAGAAAGTTCTTTCAAGATTTCAGTAGTGCCATCAGTGGAATGATTATCAACTACAATACAATTGAATTCAAAATCTGTTTTTTGAGACAGCGCTGAATCTACTGCATCTTTTATTGTTTTAGATCTGTTTTTAACCGGGATAATTATAGATGCTTCAACTTTCCACGTAGTGGACGAATTTTGTGGACTACTTTTCACAGGTTTTACTTGCTTGAACTTAGGTTTTAAATATGCTCCAATTCTCTTTAAGTGTTCAGTTGCCGCTTTTTCCATCTCAATTTGAACAACGCGGGCTTTAGGATTAACATAATCAAACTGCTTTTCACCTGATTTCCTAGAATCTGTTTCTGCTGAGTAATAAAGATATTCCGGGATTCTTAAAATTCTCGATTTTCTTGAAACATAAAGGCGGAAATCATAAAGCCCGGCATATTTATAATTTTGTCCGGCAGTTGCCAGATTCTGCTTTACAAACTTTTTCAGTGTTTTTGTTTTTATGAATAAAACAGGACCAAAATTAAAATCATCTCTTATGCTCCCAATCTGGTAATCAATAGTTGGAACCTTCACAGCCTCGTTTTCTTTTCCCTGAACACCGGATAAAATAGTTTGATAATAATCCGAATATATTATTCCTGCATTCGTACTTTCAGCAATATTACAAAATCTTTCAAGTGAGTAATTTTCAAATTCAATTTTTGTTTCCTGAGTGACAAAGATTAAATAATCTGTCTGTACACAAGAACTTAATTTTTCTAAAGTTTTGCTGCTGAAAGGATTAGTAATTCTAATGCTTTTAGAATTCGGAATTTTCTTCTGCTTTTCTATTTCTAAGAGTAGCACCTCTTTAACCAAATCATGCTTGGCTAATACTTTTACTATTTTCGGTAAATATTTATTCACGTCATTAATTAGACAAACTGTAATCATTATTTTCCTTTACAAATAAGATTTATAAAGTTCGACGACTCTGTCGGTCAGTTTTTCAATATCGAAATTCTCAACTACTCTTTTTCTTCCGTTATTCCCCATTTCATTTCTCTTCTGGGGAGAATTTATTAATATCTCTATTTTTGCCTGTAAATCCTCACTATTTTTACTTTCAAAAAGTAATGATGTAATATCATTTAATGCTATATCAAGTACGCCGTCAGTATTTGAACAGACGGTTGGTTTTCCTACTGACATCGCTTCTATCAATGAAAGGCCAAACGCTTCAGCATGTGAGGGGAAAACAAATATATCCATTGCACCCAGCACTTCGGGAATATCTCTTCTAAATCCGGTAAATATTAAATTATTCAAGCCATGCTTTTTCGCTAAATTCTTAATTTTATCCTCGTACTTATCTTCTCCCCTGCTTGCTTCTCCTACCACGAGAAATTTAAGATTTGTGTGTTGCTTTGTAAGATTCTTCGCAGCTTCTATAAATTCTTCATGTCCTTTGCCGGGACTAAATCTTCCAAGCATTCCGATGACGATTTCCTTATCTCCAATAGAAAATTCTTTTCTGACTTTCTTGCAATCAATTTTTTCCGAATTGAATATTGATGTATCTATTCCGTCAGGCAGAAGGACAACTTTCTTTTCCTCCAAAGGTGTTGTATCCACAATATTTTTTTTGATTACCCGGCTTATTGCAAATGCAGTTGTCACCCTATCGTAAAGGATTTTATGCAGCTTATCCCTTTTAACTACAAAAGAGCCAACATGTTTTGTTAAAAATAGCGGGATATTACTATTCAATAATTTAAGCGCAGGAACTAAATGCCATAAATCTTTTGAAGCTTGTGTATGTACCATATCGTAATTTCCCCTGCGAAGAATCGACATAACTTTCAAAATGCCTAAGGGATTTACATAGCCGTAGGATTTTACGGTATTTACAATAGTACCCAAGTTACGACCTTCAAGATGCATCCTGGATTCTGCAACACATAATAATTCACAATTAATATTTCTTTTCAAGAGTTGTCTAATTGAGGTAAGGGTGTACATCTCCATTCCACCCCAACTTTTAGAAAGGCAAGAGTAGAGAATTTTCATCTGAGCATCTAATATACTTTCTTCAAACTCGCGTGCTTGAAATAATGAGATAATATTTCATCGAACATATAACCTTTTTCCGCCATTAGAGCAGCACCAATTTGGCATAGACCTACTCCGTGTCCCCAGCCAGCACCATAAATAATAAATTTTTGAGGAACATTATTTTTCATTTCAGATTTTTCAATATAAATAGCCGAGCTATATAAATGTGTCTCAGAAAGCACTTTCCTTATTTCCAATTCCTTTCCAATGATCAAAGTTTTTTGGGAACCAACAATTTTGAGCTTTATTAATCTCGAGGAAGGCCCCCTTAAAACCGGAATCAAATCAATTATATCTCCAAAGTCAGCACCTGTATTTTTCCTAATCAGTTCTGCTATATCGCTCTGTTTATATTCAATCTTCCACCTATAAAAATCAGTCGTTTCCTGGTCATAATCTAACAATACCTGGGCCAAAGTTGTTTTATCGTTTGTATTACAAAAAGCAGCGGGTCTTCCTTTAATCCATTTCTCTACATTTTTCTCTTTTGAAAAGTCTAAATTGTAGTTCTCGGGTTCAAACTTGTAATCAACTATTGAGGAGAGATAAGGATACTTCTTATCCTCCCAAACATTTTCATACGGTTCGGAGATTCCGCCGCATGCTTTTGAATATCTTGTATCACATATTTCATCTTTATAAGAAAGAACCATTCCCCTTGTTTCCTCGATAGCTCTTCTAGCAACGTTAGTAAATATCTTTGTTATTCCTTGGTATCTTTGACAATGGTCATCCGCACAAACATCGAACAAAATATGATCGTCTCTATCATACCACTTAATATATTCCCCTTCCGTCTCAGCAATACTTTTTTCCTTAACCTTTTGTTTCTGTATTTTCTTCGTTCCCATTAATTGGGCGAGAAGCCAACTCCTCGACACAATTGCGTGTGCCTTCAATAAATTAATTGAGCTCCTCGCGCTCATCTCTGATGAAATCACACTTAACAAATATGTTTCGACGGAAATCACATTCATTAAAACAATTTTACTTCCGTCTTTCTTCAGTTTCAAAATGCCTGAAAATCTCTGATTCTCCTTCCTCTGCCAGTGAAATTTCACCCCAATAGTTACACCTCTTATTAGAAAGGAATCTACTTCAGGATCAGTAGGATGGAATTCTATTTCATTTGAAACAAGTATTTTTTCATTTCCATATCTGCATACAATTTTATCCTCAATTAACTCAGCGGAAAATTTACCGTCAAAAGTTTTATTAAAACCTTCTGATTTAAAATCACCGTAAAGTTCAAAACTGACTTTATCCTGAGTAAGAATTCCCACACTAATTAGTGGTTCTTCTTTCAGCTTTTGCATAAACCAAATCTCGTCTAATTGGAAGTAATAAAATATAAAATTTCAGTTTCAGAAAACGCACAAAATGTGAGTGATAACAGTCCAAATTGGTAATTTGGCTTAATCTTCTTAATTTTTGTTTTAAAAAAGAGCATAATATCAAAGTTTTATGAAAAAAACACAGCCCAAGGTAGTCAACATAATTGGTTTTCCTATGGATTTAGGCGCCGGAAGAAGAGGCGTCGATATGGGACCCTCTGCCTTAAGAATTGCCGGGTTGCAAACAAAACTGAAAAACCTCGGCTACAAAGTTATTGACAGTGGAGACATTTTTATTCAGAATATTGAAACCGTCAAAGAAACGAATCCGAAGATGAAGCATTTGAGCGAGATTCTAAAAACATGCAAAGTTTTAGCTAAAAAAGTGGAAAAAGTTTTGATGGATGGTCAGTTTCCTCTATGCATTGGCGGTGACCACTCAATGGCAATCGGCTCAGTTGCTGGAATTTCTTCATACTGTAAAAAGAAAAAATTAGAGCTCGGTCTAATCTGGATAGATGCCCATGCAGACATGAATACGGATTCCACTACACCTTCGGGAAATATTCATGGAATGCCTCTTGCGGCAGCAGTTGGACTTGGAAATAAAAAGCTGGTTAACTTTTTAGAATTCTCTCCAAAAATAAAACCTGAAAACATCGCACTAATCGGATTAAGAAGTATTGACCCGTTGGAAAAAGAGAACATAAAAAAAGCCGGATTAAAATACGTTTTCACAATGGAAGATGTGGACAAAACGGGAGTACACAAAATAATAGCACAAGTTTTGAAAAGAATGAAAGGAAATGTTGACCATCTTCATGTAAGTTTTGACCTTGATAGTGTTGACCCAACTGTTGTGCCGGGAGTAGGAACACCTGTGCCCGGTGGATTTAGTTACAGAGAGGCCCACCTCATAATGGAATCAATTGCTGAATGCGGCTATTTGTCATCCTTGGAAATAACAGAAGTGAATCCAATTTTAGATGATAAAAACAAGAGTGCGGTATTCGCCTGCGATTTGATTGCTTCCAGCATGGGACAGCGGATTCTATAATTATATCTTAATAATCATTTTTTAAAGAAATTTATTCTATTGAAATCTGACCAATCAATAATTACATATTTACTCTTATTCTTAATACTAGCTACTTTTGCAAAAACGGTAGGATTACTAAATATTAATTATTCTGAAATATTCGGTTATGCATTAATTTTTTATGGGATTGCAGATGTTTATTTAGTATTCGGTTCACACAAGAAATTTAGATTATTCTTCGGTGCGGCTGCATTCATAGTAGGAACTTATCTTTTTATAATAAACAACTTCATATTATTCGGCACAAATAATTTAATTCCCCCACTAATTCTTTTTGTTATTGCAGGTTCGTTTTTCATAATTTATCTGGATAATTATAAGTTAATTTCAAACCTGATTATTTCACTAATCTTTTTAATACTCGGAATTGTCTCAATACAGCTCTTGGGCTCAGATGAAAAGGGCAATATTTTTATTGCTGTAAACAGGGTTATTTTAAGTTACTGGCCAATTTTTCTTATTGCAATAGGGATTATACTCTTAATCAGAAAAAGATGACTTGTGCTGTTTAAATTCTCCGTGAAATAATCTTTAATAAAAAAATTATTAGCAAAATAAATGATAAGGTAAACTTTTCTATGAAGTTCCGCATAAATGCAGGTTCGAACTCATCCTAATCCTTCTCTTAAAAATAGAAGGACTTGTTTTCAGTAATAACTTTTCATTAAATATTCTGTCAGGGGTAAAAAATGTAGAGCTTTTTCAACAATAAGTCCCTCTCTAATAAGAGAGGGATTAGGGTGAGTTAATTCATTTGGGATGAAGATAGACTGCCCGCCTACTGGGAAATATGCTCTTCAGCCTTAATCCTTATTTTATTATCTTTAAAGTTTATTAAAATTTTTTTATTACAATGCCGACTTCGAGAAAAACTTTACCTACCGCTAGGCAGGTAAGACAACAATTTTTAGACTTCTTCAAAGGAAAAGAGCATAGAATTGTGCCGAGTGCTCCAGTGGTTCCTTATGATGACCCAACCTTACTTTTTACAAATGCGGGGATGAATCAGTTTAAAGATGTTTTTCTTGGAAGCGGGCAAAGAGATTACAAAAGAGCAGCCGACACACAAAAGTGTATTCGCGTAAGCGGCAAGCACAACGACCTCGAAGAAGTTGGACACGACACTTACCATCATACGTTTTTTGAAATGCTTGGGAATTGGTCCTTTGGAGATTATTATAAAAAAGAAGCTATCGAATGGGGCTGGGAATTATTGACCGAAGTTTGGAAATTGCCGAAAGAAAGATTATGGGCAACAGTTTACAGGAACGATGATGAAGCTTTTAATTATTGGAAAACGCAAACAGACATAAATCCCAAACACATTTTAAGATTTGATGAAAAAGATAATTTCTGGGAAATGGGAGAAACCGGACCATGCGGGCCTTGCTCAGAGATTCACATAAACCTCGGCGATGATTATAATAATCCTAAATACGTAAATGCAGGTCTGCCGGTTTGTATTGAAATTTGGAATTTAGTTTTCATCCAATACAATAGAGATGAAAATGATACTTTGCATGAACTTCCCGCAAAACATGTTGATACGGGAATGGGATTCGAAAGAGTATGTGCTATCCTGCAAAAAAAATCTTCTAACTATGATACCGATGTTTTTAAACCATTAATTGATTCCATTTCCAACTTATCGGGGATAAAATACGATAAAGAAGAAGATAAAATTGCCATGCGGGTTATTGCCGACCACATTCGTGCATTGAGTTTTGCAATCGCTGACGGTGCAATTCCAGGAAATGAAGGAAGGGGTTATGTACTTCGCAGAATTTTGAGAAGAGCGGCACGTTATGCAAGAAAAATTAATCTTGGCGACCCTTTCCTTTTCAAATTAGTTTCTGTTCTCGCAAAAGAAATGGGAGACGTTTTTCCTGAACTAAAGGAAAAACAAGATTACATCGAAAAAGTAATTAAAGCAGAAGAAGAAAGTTTCAATTCAACACTTGATAAAGGAATAGAACTATTTGAAGGATTAGTTCAAGGTTTGAAAAATGATGGAATAAAGACTATACCTGGCGAAGAAGTTTTTAAATTATATGATACTTTTGGATTTCCCCCGGATTTAACAAACGTAATGGCAAAAGAAAAGGGATTTGAAATTGATGAATCTGGTTTTAATAAATTAATGGAGGAGCAAAGGGAAAAATCACGTAAAAGCCAACAATTCACTTCTACATTCACCTTCCCTTTAACAAAATCAATACGAACAGTGGACGGAAATGAAGATAAAGAAACCGAATTTACAGGCTATGACGAGTTAAAATCTAAAGCCAAAATAATCGGGTACAGAAAAGAAAATGGGAATGACCTCGTAGTTCTCGATAAAACTCCTTTTTATGTGGAAGCCGGCGGGCAGATTGATGACAGCGGCGAAATTCTAATAGGGGATAATGAACTAAATGTAGTTGATGTAACAAAAATCGATAACAAAATTATTCATGTATTAGAACCTGCCTACCGGACAGGCAGGAATGAAAAGAAAAGTTTGATTGTTCCCGGAACTGAAGTTCTTGCGGAGGTAGATGAAAAAAGACGCTGGGATATAATGAGAAATCATACCGCAACTCATTTTCTACATGCGGCCTTAAGAAAAATTTTAGGAACTCATGCTCATCAGGCCGGTTCTTATGTAGGACCTGATAGGTTAAGATTCGACTTCACACATTTCAAAAAGGTAAGCGAACAAGAGCTCAAAGAAATTGAGGCTATGGTAAATGAAAAACTAAGAGAAAACATCCCTTTGCAGCACCACAGAAATACTCCATTTGATGTTGCAAAAAAAATGGGCGCTCTTATGTTTTTTGGAGATAAATATGGAGATAAGGTAAATGTTGTCCAATTCGGTGACTTCTCAATGGAATTTTGCGGAGGAACACATGTTAAAGATTCTTCACAAATTGGTCTATTCAAAATTATTCACGAATCATCAATTGCAAGCGGTGTAAGAAGAGTTGAGGCTGTTACAGGTCTTGGCGTGGAAAATTATATTGAATCACAATTGAATAACCTAAAAGAATCTGAAGAGAAAATATCTCTATTAGTTGACGAAAAGAAACATCTTGAAAAAGAAATATC
>JBJKPP010000204.1:0-2604 GCA_046706145.1 Ignavibacteriaceae bacterium
TTCTAATGGCACAATTTCCAAGCAAAGAAATAGCACAGTTGAGCTATGATTTTAGAACTCTTGGTTTGGGTTATGCAAATCTTGGCTCACTTTTAATGCGTCAAGGAATTCCCTACGACAGCAACGAGGCATTTGCTATATGCGGAGCTATCACAGCGATTACCCACATGACCGCCTATGCAACCTCTGCTGAAATGTCTAAGGAATTAGGACCTTTTGTTAACTATGAGAAGAACAAGAAACATATGCTCGGAGTAATTAGAAATCATAGACGTGCAGCATACAATGTACCTCATGAAGAATATGAAGGACTAACCACATTTCCTGTCGGGATAGATCCTAAATACTGTCCTTCAGACCTGCTTGAGGCTGCAAGAGAAGATGCGGACAAAGCTCTCGATCTTGGGACAAAACACGGATTTAGAAATGCCCAGGTAACTGTGATTGCTCCAACCGGCACTATCGGACTTGTAATGGATTGCGATACTACCGGTGTTGAACCAGATTATGCTCTCGTGAAATTCAAAAAATTGGCAGGCGGCGGATATTTCAAAATTATTAACCAGTCTATTCCTCCAGCACTTCAAAGATTGAATTACAACCAGGACCAAATAAACGAAATAGTAAGGTATGCTAAAGGAGCAGGTTCTCTGGAAGGCTGCCCGTATATAAATCATGAATCCCTTAAAGCAAAAGGATTTACTGATGAAATCCTTACCAAGCTCGATAATGTTCTCCCTACAGTTTTCGACCTCAGTTTTGCATTTAACAAATTTACCTTGGGTGAAGACTTTTTGGTCAATAAATTAGGTATCTCAAAAGAAGATATAGATTCATTCGATTTTAATCTCCTTACTAACTTAGGTTTTTCTAAACAGGAAATTGCTTCTGCTAATGATTATGTGTGCGGTACAATGACAATTGAAGGCGCTCCATTCTTAAAAGTTGAGCACTACCCGGTTTTTGATTGTGCAAATAAATGTGGCAAAAAAGGGACAAGATTTATCCGTTCATCTGCCCACATAAAAATGATGGCTTCTGCACAACCTTTTATTTCCGGTGCAATTTCAAAAACTATCAATTTACCAAACCAGGCTTCCGTTGAAGATGTTAAAGATGCTTACATGCAATCATGGAGGCTAGGAATTAAAGCCAACGCGCTTTATAGAGATGGTTCCAAATTATCTCAACCTTTAAATTCCATAAGTGAAGAAGAACTTGAAGAATTTCTTGAAGAGAAAGAGCAAAATGATATTGTTAAAGTTGCCGAAAAAATTATCCACCGTTATATAGCCAAAAGAAGAAGATTACCGGATAGAAGAGAAGGATATACGCAAAAAGCAAAAATTAATGGGCAATCTGTTTATATAAGAACAGGTGAATATGAAAATGGTCAGCTTGGAGAAATATTTATTGATATGCACCGCGAAGGTGCCGCTTTTAGAAGCCTGTTGAATTGTTTTGCAATATCAATTTCTCTTGGTTTACAGCATGGTGTTCCTCTGGAAGAATTTGTTGATGCTTTCGTCTTTACACGGTTTGAACCAAGCGGTATCGTAACCGGAAATGAAAGAATAAAAATGGCTACTTCTGTAATTGATTACATTTTTAGAGAGTTGGCAGTTACTTATCTCGGTAGAAACGATCTTGCACATGTTGACCCGGAAGAGAATAAAACGAAAACAAAGAGTATTGTGAAAAAACTTTCTAACGAGAGTGATTTCATAAGCGAAGAAATTGTTAGTAACAAACTGATAGAACTGGATAAGGAGCATGCGAAATCCTACAATTACAAGCTTTCAACGCATGAATCTCTTATTGGTCAACATCCTGAATCAAGCAGCATGTCAACAAAAGTAAAACAGGCCATCGAAAAAGGTTATACTGGCGATATTTGTACAGAATGCCAAAGTATGACTATGGTAAGAAATGGCACATGTTTGAAATGTATGACTTGCGGTTCTACCTCGGGCTGCAGTTGATTTTAATCTGATAGAGACGCACGTGCCCGCCGATAGGCAAGGTTGCTATACGTTTTTACACAATCAAGTATTAAAGTATTTCAAGAACTTTTCCGGGCGGTCTTCCTAAAATTGCTTTATCCCCTTTTTCAACAATGGGCCTTTGAACTAAATCAGGATTCTTTACCATAAAGTCCAAAATTTCTTCTTCTTTATAATTCTTGTGTCTAAAATCCAACTTTTTATAAGCCTCTTCATTCTTTCTTAATAATTCGCTGGGTTGCATTCCCATCTTTTTTAATAGAGATTTTAGTTTTGTTTTTGTAAACGGCTCGACATAATAATTAACCTTTTCGAAATCAACCCCTTTTTGTATCAACAACTTGTTAACTTTACGGCAGGTTGTGCAAGTTGGCTTTTCATAAATTGTTAGATTTTTCATTGGGTTTTCCCAGTCTTTTAATTTTATGATTATTTTAAATCTAAATTAAAATTTATATATTGCCTAAAATTGCAACGCAAATTATGAAAATATATAATTATCTCCTCGAAACAATATCGAAAAAGGGCGCTGCGTATTTAATCCTAATAGACCCCGACAGACTTCCTGATAATAAATTGGAAAATTTTATCTCTACGTGTG
>JBJKPP010000205.1:0-1920 GCA_046706145.1 Ignavibacteriaceae bacterium
TGTTCATCGGATGTGGAAAGAATTCAAACAATAATTCCTCCACTGAGCAGAATAAACAACAGGGCTTGAAGGACATAACCGCAAGCGAAAGAAATAACACATTTCATCTAAAGTACAAATTGGTCAAAGGCAAAGAGTATAACTACAAGATAACGTCCATCTCCGATCAGACTGAAAGCGTTAGCGACAAAGATTCTACATCAACAAATAAAGTCAGGCAGAACGCAACTTATACCTTGAACTTGAAATTTGACAATCTTGACGATGACAGTATTTATAGTATTAATTGTAAAATTTCTTCCATCAAAGTTGATTTTTACATTAATGGAGTTAAAGAAACCTATCAATCAGGTGTAACACCAGATTCTTTAGTAAAATCCCGTTATGCTGAATACGATGCTTTGGTTAATAATGGTTTCGAGATTCGTGTAAATGGATTAGGAGATATATCCGAAATATCAAGAATAGATAAGATGACCAATAAATTTTTAAAGCTAAAAGGAATAACAAACTCCGTTACTCCTGAACAAAAAGACCAATTAAGAATGCAGATAACTGAAGGAATAATCCGGCCAATTATTAGTCAAGTTTTTAGGGAGGTCCCCACAAAAGCAATGGGAATAGATTCCACATGGTCTATTACGCAACCCAGTACTCAAGTCCTGGCCTATGAAGCACAAAACACAATTAATTATGATTTGAAGAAAATTGAAATGGGCAACGGTTCAAAACTCGCTTTTGTAAGTGCAAGCATGACTACTGAATTCAAAGGCAAAAGTGATGTAACCCAACGTGGCGTAAAGTATCATTTTAACAAGCCGGAAACACAAGGTAGCGGTGAAATTTACTTCAACTTGGATGATGGAATGATACAAAACTCAAAAACTTCAACAAAAGTTAATATATCATTTTCAGCTGAATATTCTCAGGGTTCGATGAGCAAAAAAATTGGGAAAACTTCATCAGTAATAAATACTAATGAAGTTGAACGTATCTAGTTGAAATAGTTATCCCCGATTACATTAGAATTAAGTGCCCCATTTTGTCTCTTTTTGTCTTAAGGTATCTTTCGTTATTTTCATTTGGAACAGTTTCTATAGGGATTCTTTCCACAACTTCTAAATCGTGATACTTAAGACTTTCAACTTTATCTGGATTGTTAGTTAACAATCTTAACTCCTTTACTCCCAGGTCTTTTAATATTTGTGCACCAATTCCATATTCTCTTAAATCAGGTCTAAAACCCAAAACCTGATTTGCTTCCACAGTATCTTTGCCTGAATCCTGCAAAGAGTAGGCTAGAATTTTGTTTTTTAATCCTATTCCCCTGCCTTCTTGTCTTAGATAAACTAACACACCATTTCCTTCCTTCTCTATCATATCCAACGCCATATTCAATTGGTCGTGGCAATCGCATCTAAGAGAATGAAAAATGTCCCCTGTTAAGCATTCGCTATGCACTCTTACAAGAACCGGTTTAGATGGGTCAATATTACCTTTCACTAATGCAACTTGACTCTTGCCATCTATTGGACTTTCATATAAATGTAATACAAACTTACCATGTGCAGTAGGAAAATTAACTTCACTGACTTTATTAATGAGTTTCTCATTCTTCAGACGATACTTTATAATTTCTCTGACAGAAGTAATCTTAATTCCAAATCTCTTAGCTATTTTTTCAAGTTCAGGAATTCTTGCCATTTCTCCGTTTTCTTTGAGAATTTCGCAGAGAACGCCAGCAGGTTTTAACTTGGCTAATTTACACAAATCAACTATGGCTTCTGTATGTCCGGCACGGCCCAAAACTCCGTTATCAGTTGCTCTTAGCGGAAAGATATGCCCGGGGCGAACAAAGTCCTCACTAGTAGAATTACTATCAATTAATCTTTTGATAGTAAGTGCCCTTTCCGCAGCAGA
>JBJKPP010000206.1:0-6995 GCA_046706145.1 Ignavibacteriaceae bacterium
CAGAATTATATTAATCTTTCTCATATAGAACTGCTTGTTCTGGATGAAGCAGACAGAATGCTGGACATGGGTTTTATTAACGATATAAAAAAAATTATTGCAATCATGCCTTCAAAAAGGCAGTCCCTCTTTTTCTCTGCAACTATGCCGCCGGAGGTTATAAAACTTGCCGGTACGATATTAACTGATCCGGTAAAAATTGAAATTGCTCCTTATACAAAACCAATCGAAGATATTAAACAGGGAGTTTATTTTGTTTCAAAACCGCAAAAGAAGAATTTGCTGATACATATTCTGAAAAATGAAAATGTACCTTCTGCGCTTGTATTTACTCGGACAAAAAAGTGGGCGGATAAAGTCTCAAGAATATTAAATGATGCTAAGATACACGCAGATGCTATACACGGAGACAAATCCCAGCACGCAAGACAACACGCCTTGAATAATTTCAAAGCTGGGCGGACTAGAGTTCTTGTTGCGACAGATATTGCTGCAAGAGGAATAGACATAGAAAAATTGTCTCACGTTTTTAATTATGATATTCCCGATTTTTCCGAAACTTATATTCATAGGATTGGCCGTACTGGCAGAGCAGGTTTAGGCGGGACAGCTCTTTCTTTCTGTGATAGCGAAGAGAGATATTATTTAAAAGAAATTAACAAGCTGATAAAAACTCCTATTCCTGTTATAGAAAATCATCCTTTTCAATCAGTTGAGATTGATATGAACAAGATTGAAGACCCAGCCAAAAGACGCAGATCTTCTAGAAGAAATGGTTCGTTTCGTTTTAAAAAAGATTCAAAAAAAAGATGGACTCCAAAATCCCGCAGCAAAAGTTGAAAGAACTAAAGAAGCAATCATATTAGGTTTTATAGTATTTTAGGTAGACTAAAAAAATTTGTGTTGATGTTAATACCTAACTTGTTTTTATTATATTGATATCCGTATTAAAGTTTTAATAAAACTCTAAATAGAGAGATTTATCATGGGGTATTCGATTAAATATGAAGCTAGCAGCAATTACATTAAGGTAGATGTTGTGGGGAAAGTGAATTTTAAGCTGGCAGAAGAGTATTCAACTGAAGCGGTAAAACTTGCACACGAAAACAGATGTCGCAACTTTATAATTGATCACAAAAAAACTGACCCTGAAGCCTCAGGAATCTACAAATTGCATACCGACGGTGCCGCACTAGAAAAGTTTGGATTCAAGAGTACCGATAAGATTGCGATTGTCATTTCACACTCTGAAGAAGAACAGTCTTCTGAAAATAATGAACACGATGCTAAATGGAGCAATTTCAAATATTTCAATACCGTAGAAAAAGCCAAAGATTGGCTAGGTACTAAAGAATAGCATTCTTAACTTTATTTCTCACGATGGCGATTTGGTTCGGTCTTTTATTTCGGTATATTGTGGCACAGTTTCTTCCTTGTTAACACTATCTTATTTATTAAACAATTCCATTCACGCCCTGATGCATGGAGCCAAAAAAGGTGGAAGCGTAATTGATAATAACAAAACAATTCACTAAACGTCTGAGTAAATCGCTCGATCAGTATTTTACTGAAATAAGCAAAGTAGAACTTTTATCCCCTGGAAAGGAATTAGAGCTTGTAATTAAGATGAAAAAAGGTGATGGGAGTGCGAGAAACGCATTAATTAGAGCTAATCTTAGGTTTGTTGTCTCGGTTGCAAAACAATATCAGAATCAGGGTCTTCCGCTTTCTGATTTAATAAATGAAGGCAATATGGGATTAATTAGGGCAACGTCTAAGTTTGACGAAACACGTGGATTTAAATTCATTTCTTATGCTGTGTGGTGGATAAGACAGGCTATTACCCAGGCTATCGCTGATAATGTAAGAATTGTTCATCTTCCCCTAAACGTCATTTCGGATTTTAAAAAGATACGCAAAGCTACGAATACTTTTGAAGAGGAGTATGATAGAAAACCATCTAGTGAAGAGCTTTCAAAGCTTCTTGAAATGCCGCTCGATGCTATAACCCATGCGCTGAAAACTTCAGGTTTCGATTCTTCATTGGATGCGCCATTTCAGAACGGTGAAAACGAGGGGAAAAAAATGCTGGATGTTCTCCCTGACAATAGTTTACCTTCGGCAGATTATAACCTGTCTAAAGAGTCGCTTGCACAGGAGATTCAAAACGTACTCTCAGTTCTATCAGATAGGGAAGCAAAAATATTAGTAATGGTTTATGGTAT
The DNA here is from genome assembly GCA_046706145.1 of Ignavibacteriaceae bacterium. Classification (GTDB taxonomy): domain Bacteria; phylum Bacteroidota; class Ignavibacteria; order Ignavibacteriales; family Ignavibacteriaceae; genus JBJKPP01. The sequence continues at coordinate 2,226 of JBJKPP010000206.1, forward strand.
TGGGAGAGAAAACAGAGCAACACTCGATGATATTGGCCAAAGCCTCCATCTTACTAGAGAAAGAGTGAGACAAATAAAAGAGGAGGCTCTAAAAAAAATAAGAAATTCTCGCAAGGCACAAGGATTACTGATTTATCTAGAATAAAAGTATGATTGAATGGTCTCTAAAAGAAAATTTACCTAACTTGCAAACGTCTTCTTTTTTAATTTCCGCATCCATTTTTAAAGAGTAGAAAGGATTTTCTAATAGAAGCTGCAAGTTCAAACCAGCACTCGTGGAGAAGTTACGTAGCTAAATACCAAATTTCTCACACGTGGAAAAGTATTTGGCAACTGTGTAATTCATTTATTCCTTTTTTCCTTCTTTGGTTTTGTACGTACCTCAGCCTAGATATAAGTTACTGGCTAACCTTATTGTTGGCATTCCCAACAACAGGATTCCTGCTTAGGATTTTCATTATTCAACATGACTGTGGGCATGGCTCGTTTTTCAAATCCAGAAAAGCAAATGATTTGACAGGAATGTTCTGTAGTATATTTACATTAACACCATATCATTACTGGAGAACAAGCCACTCCATTCACCATGCAGGTGTAGGCAAGCTCGATGCCAGGGGAATTGGCGATGTACAAACCAAAACTGTTAGTGAATATCTTAAACTATCAAAATGGGGAAGATTCAAATACAGGCTCTACAGAAATCCAATAATATTATTCGTAATAGTACCCACTATTTTATTTCTTATTCTCTACAGGTTTCCAAATTTTAAACGCAAAAAACTTCTCAAATTTCAGAGGAGTATTTATTTAACAAGCTTGATAATTGCATCGGTAATGGGATTTATAATCTGGTTAATTGGAGTTAAAGATTTTGCATTAATACAACTGCCGATTACAGTAATTACATCATCAACTGGAGCGTGGTTATTCTTTGTTCAGCATCAATTTGAAGACACTTACTGGGCTAATAAAGAAGAGTGGGACTTTGCTACAGCAGCTCTAGAAGGGAGCTCCTATTATAAACTTCCTAAAGTTTTGCAATGGTTCACAGGAAATATTGGATTTCATCATATCCACCACTTGAGTCCAAGGATTCCAAACTATCTGCTTGAAAGCTGCCAAAAGGAAAATGAGATATTTCAAAAAGTTACAACACTTACATTCCGCACAAGTCTAAAAGGTATCTTCCTAACTCTTTGGGACGAAAAACAAAAGAAGCTAATCAGCTTTCGGCATTTAAAACGCATACAATTTAATACACAGCCCGGTAAATAATTGATAGTGAAGAATGTATATTAAAAATTTGCCTAATCTCTTTAAGAACAATGTCGCCAGCCACAGACATTGCCATAAGTTGTCCCTACTTTAGTCCCAATCTAACAAAACACCAACATCATTTGCATGTGAATTACGAATAATTTTTATTAAAATCCCTCATCCAACGACTTAAATAAAATGCTTTTTTTATTGAATAAATAAGAGTATTTATTGATATTGCTTTATAGAAAATCATATCATTCTAATTAAACAGAATTGTAATCTTGATGGACAATAATAGATGACTATTGGCGAAACTGTGCTCCATTATAAAATACTAAAAAAACTTGGCGAAGGCGGGATGGGTATAGTATATCTTGCAGAAGACACAAAGCTAAAACGTAATGTTGCTATTAAGTTTTTGCCACATGCTATCTCGGCTAATAAAGAAGAAAGGCAGAGATTTGAGATTGAAGCGCAAGCCGCAGCTTCATTAAATCATCCTAACATTGCTACAATTCATGCAATAGAAGAAGCAGATGATGAAGTTTTCATTGTAATGGAATACATCGAAGGTAGGGAATTAAAAGATATTATTAAACCTTCTTCATCCCCGCTTTCTGAAAGGGGAAACATAGGAACTTTACAAACTGATATAGCAATCAAAATAGCAATTCAGATTGTCGAAGGCCTAGAAGCTGCTCATAAAAAAGGAATAATTCACCGGGATATCAAATCTTCCAACATTATGATTACGGAAGATAACAACGTAAAGATAATGGACTTCGGCCTAGCAAAGATTAGGGGAGGAGCAGATATAACACAATATGGAAGTACTGTTGGTACGATAGCATATATGTCTCCGGAACAAGCGAGAGGCAAGGAAGTGGACCAGCGGACAGATATCTGGTCATTCGGTGTTGTGTTTTATGAAATGCTAACAGGGAAACAACCGTTCAAAGGGGCATATGAACAAGCAGTGCTTTATTCCATTCTTAATGAAGAGCCGGAATCGCTCATGATACAACGGACAGACATGCCTGTAGCAATTTCAAATATTATTGATAGATTGCTTAAAAAAGATCCCGACCAGAGATATTCTTCGATGAAGGAGGTCTTAAAAGATCTTAATAATATATTTGAAAAAACAGACAAGTTAGTAAAGAAAGCACATTCATCTATTGCCGTTCTTGCATTTAAAGATATGAGTCCGCAAAAGGACCAGGATTATTTTTGTGAAGGGTTAGCAGAAGAACTTATTAACGCTTTGACAAAAATAAAAACACTACGTGTAACAGCCAGAACCTCTGCTTTTGCCTTCAAAGGCAAACAACTAGATATCAGAGAAATAGGCTCAAAGCTAAATGTGGAAACGATACTTGAAGGAAGCATTCAAAAGTCGGCTAATAGGTTACGGATTAGTGCGCAGCTGATTAATGTAGATAACGGTTATCACATTTGGTCAGAACGTTATGACCGTGAATTGAGTGACATTTTCGAAATCCAGGATGAAATTACCGATAGTGTAGTACGTTCCTTAGAGTTGGTTCTGACAGCCAAGGAGAAAAAATCAATTGAATCTATTCCAGCTCCTAATGTTGAAGCTTTTGAATATTATCTGCGGGGGAGACGGTTATATCATCAACAGATTGGTAATTATGAAGAAAGCATCAAGATGTTTATGCGCGCAATTGAAATCGATTCGGGCTATGCCCTCGCTTATTGCGGCTTGTCTGATTGTTACTCATGGAGATATATGTACAGGGAAAGCTCTGAAGTTAATCTCTTAGAAGCTGAGAAAGCAAGCAGTAAGGCTATTGAGCTGGGGCCAAATTTAGCGGAGGCACATACTTCTTATGGGCTTGCAATTTCACTAAGAAAAAAATATGACGAGGCTGAGCGGGAGTTTGAGAAAGCTATTAATCTTAACCCGAGACTTTTTGAAGCCTATTATTTTTACGCACGTCTTTACTATGCGATGGGAAATCTTGTAAAGGCGGCGAACTTATTTGAAAAAGCTATAACCGTACGGCCTGAGGATTATCAGGTTCCTGGTATCCTTATGGGTATATATCGTTCTCTGAATGACCAAATTAAATACATTGCAACTGTCAAACGTTTAGTTCAAAAATGTGAACAACATTTGAAGTTTAACCCTGATGATGCGCGGGCATATTATATGGGTGGGGGTGGCTTATTACTGTTAGGTGAAATGGAAAAAGGTGAGGAATGGTTTGCACGCGCAATTTCCTTAGGCTCCGATAATGTAGGAACAAATTACAATATTGCTTGTGCATACGTGCAAATCGGCAAAATAGATGAGGCTTTGAGCTATCTTGCTCGTGCAATAGAAAATGGATTTTCACACAGAGAATGGTTTGAGAACGACCCGGACCTAGATCCGATTAAGGGAGATTCACGATTCCAAGATCTTTTAAAGAAAATGAAGTGATTACAAAGTTGGCTGTTATTATTTCAATTATAGGTGTCGCTATAATTCTTTAGTGAAGGTTGTAAACTAAGCACGAACCCCTGCCATCTTGACAAAAGACCAATTAATTCATTAACTATTTACCATATTCCCGGTTAGTTCCCAATATAAACCCGAGGTTTTCGCGGCGAAAGTGTAACATGACCAAGATTTATTTTGGCTCATTATCAATGATTTCTGCTTCTCAACCAAACCTATAAAGTGGTGCCATTTTGGCATAGTTTGCTGAAGTATATCAGATAATGTTAGAATTTATGAAAAAAGCGGAACCGCAGCCGGACAAATAACTGCGGTCCCAATCATGCTTGGAGGAGGCAAGCATTTATAGCATCGATTTTTTAAGTAAAGAATATTAAAAGCTTAAGCGATGTCCTAATACTTCTAGTGATATGTTATAGTGATATGTTAGAACTAATACGGTAAATGAAAGATGGCAAGAACCTTTATAATTTTGTTGCATTTCCATTTAACATTTCCCATCTTACATGTAACATAGCACTAGCTTCTATAGGTCGCGCGCTGACGTAGCTGCTTAACGAATGTCCAGCCATAGCCTAAAATTATTCCAACAGACACAATCCATTGAATATTTCCTTTAAAAAACATTGGTACCGCAAATTGAACGGCCACTAATATTACTAATAAAATTGCAATACGTGACATAGAGCCAGGCATAATAAATATACCCGAATTCAGTTTTCCGCTTTCATACTTTTTCTTGTTGCGAAGTAATGCAGCGTTTTGAATTGTTCCGAACCAAAAACCTATTGCGCCTCCTACCACTAGTGCTCCAAATATTAGCAAAACTTCAATTAATTGGTTGTCCATTATGTTTGTCCTTTCTTCTTATAAAAAATTTTGCTGCCCCGCCATAAAAAGGTCGGGACAGCTTTTAAATCCTCAATACTTTTAGACCCTAGGATGAGTGGTCTCGGCCACTTTGTTCATTTCAAATCCATTGTAACCTAACAAGCCCATCTCAGGAATATCGAGACCGTCAATTTCTGTTGCAAGGTCAACAC
>JBJKPP010000207.1:0-7667 GCA_046706145.1 Ignavibacteriaceae bacterium
AATACCTGTGCCTGTTCCTATATCTAAAACTTTATCACCTTTTTTCAAATATTTCTCTAAAAGATATAATATTAATTTCGTCGAAGCATGTTCCCCCGTACCAAAAGACATTTTCGGATCGATTGTAATTACTAATTCATCTTTCTCTTCTTTGTATTTCTTAAAAGTTGGTTTAATTACAATTTTTTTGCCTATCCGGATAATCTTTCGTCTTTTTTCCCACGTTTCATTCCAGTTCTTATCAATCAACAATTTTTCTTCTACAGCATATTTGTGAATTATGCTTCTCTTCTTTAAGTCATCAAGATAGGAAAGGATTTTTTCTTTACTGAGATTAGCGTTGTCATCAGCGTAAACATTTATTTGATTTTCTTCTTCAGTCAAACCTTTAATATCGAAATCCCAAAAAAAGCCAGAAAGAAGCTCAGTATCGAAAGGTTCTAATCGGATTCGAAATTCTTTATATCTTTTCATAATTTTTATTCTCTGACGCTCAAATCAGAAAAAAATGTGGGGAGCAACTATTAAGAGCGTTTAAGTCAAGGTTTTTATTTAAACCCTGTTAATATCTCACAAATTTTATCCTGAAAACTTCGGGCTCGCTTAGCACTGCCGGAAAAACTCTGCATTAATATTGAGAATGCTAATTCATCACCATTTTGAGCAGTAACGAAACCCGAAAGAGAACTTACTGCGCTCAAAGTCCCTGTTTTTGCATGTACATTATTCTGTGCAATTGTATTTTCCATTCTATGTTTTAATGTTCCGTCCACACCAGCAATAGGAAATGAATTATACAAGATTCTATACAAGTTTGGTTTGTGATAATAAAAGTATTTTAACACTGACACAAGAAGCTCCGTGCTTACCAAATTGTAGTGAGAGACACCTGAGCCATCAACTAGTCTGTAGTTATTAGGATTCATTCCAATAATTGATATCAAGCTGTCAATCATTTTTATTCCGTTTTTTGCAGTGGCATGTCTTCCAAGAAACATATTTGACAATGCATAAAGAGTCATTTCAGCACCTAGATTATAGCTGTTTTTATTTAAATAAACTATAATGCTGTCAAATGGCTCCGAAAAAGATTTCAGATGAATTGCGCCCGGCGGTAAAGAATCGATTGCAATTTGCCCATTAAAACTAATACTATCTTGTTTTAGTCTTTCTTTGAATAACGTTAAGAAGTATTTAGCAGGATCAAAAATATTTAAGTAAGTCCATGCCTCTGAAGAATCAAAATAAGATTTTTGCTGGACAAAACCTTTAACTGTAATAGTATTGTTCCGATGAATCCAATCTCTGTCGACAGTATAATTGTTAATGCTGTCTTCAGGTAAAGTGATAGTTTGGTTAATTAATTTAACATAGCTTGTGTTCGGTTTAAGTACAACCTTAGCTTTTTGGCCAACTACAGTAGGCTGCACAAATACGCCGATTGAATTTTCATCAATATCAAGTGCACTTAAATAAGGAGCATCTGTTGAGGGGTCATCATTCCACATCCAGCCATTTCCCCAAAATAAAGAATCTTTCCATGTAACGTCACCATATAAATTACCTGTTATGCTGTCAATTTTTAGTTGTTTAAATTTTATTATAAGCGAGTCTAAATCGGAATCCCTAAAATTAGGATCGCCGCCGCCCACTACATAAAGATCTCCATCAAGAACACTATCCCTGATACGTCCAGTGTAATATAAATCTGTATAAAATCGATAACTTGGTCCTAAAAAATAAAGTGCGGCAGAGGTTGTTAGTATCTTCATATTTGATGCAGGACGCATTAGAAACTTTTCATTATGTGAATAAACAGGCTCTTCTTTTGTTAAATTATATACATCTACCGAGGCTAGGGTCGTATCAAAAAATTTCTCTTTTAGTAAATTTTGAAGTTGGGTTTTAAGAGAATCATAATCACTCTGCGGAAAAATGAAACGGGTTAAGAGTATAAAAACAAAAAGAATTTTTTTTATCATTTTTAATAGCCTCTGGCTATATTTCGGTGTTTTTGTTAATCTGTTTGTTTTTTAGAAAAGTTAAGTCTAAAGAATTTTTTTGCATTAGCAAAAGTTATATTTTCTATTTCTTCAAGCGGCTTTCCATGAACTTCAGCAACTTTCTCAGCTACATATTTTACATAGGCTGGTTCGTTTCTTTTTCCTCTAAACGGTACCGGTGTCATAAAAGGCGAATCGGTTTCCAAAAAGAGCCTATTCAAATCAACTTGAGATAAAATTTCTCTTAGGCTATCAGCCTTCTTAAAAGTTATGTTACCTGTAAAAGAAATAAAATGCCCCATCTCTAAATATTTTTTTGCATCCTCAGACGAACCATTGAAACAATGAAACTGTGCCCTTAATGAAGAATTTCTATATGAAGAAATTACATCCATCATATCCGAATCTGCTTCTCTATTATGCACAATTATCGGTTTACGAACAGATATCGCCAACTCTATTTGCAAACGAAAAGCAGCAATCTGTTTTTCTTTAGGAGAATAATAATTGTAATAATCCAAGCCAATCTCACCTATCGCCACTATTTTTTTATGCTTAGAAAAATTTTCTATTTCGTTTACAAAACTTATGTTAACGTCTTTGGTATCCTGTGGGTGCAAACCCACGGCTCCATAAATCATATCATATTTATCACAAAGATTTATGGTTTCTTCGCATGTTTTTAAATCAGTTGCAGGAACAATGATAATACCTACTCCATTTTGGATTGCATTATCTAAAACTTTGTCAATGTCATCCCTAAAATTTGGATAAAAAAGATGTGCGTGTGTATCGATTAACATATTACTCTGTACTAAAAATAAAACTCTACACCAAGCGAATAATTTCTTATCGGAGCTAAATTTCCGATTAATTCAACGTAATTATAATTTAACAAATTCTTTATATTGAAAGAAATTCTTGCGGGAATATTAATAGTATTTAAATTGTACTGAGCCCTAAGATCAACCACATAAATTGCAACTCTCTCTTCTGCATCTGGAACAATTTTGGCTAAGAGATCATCAATTTCTTCAACTCTGCTTGAATATCTAAAATCCGCACCAAGGTCAAGGTTCCAAAGATTATAATCTATGCTCATATTTACAAGATCTCTTGGCCTGTATTTAAGTGCTTTGTGAGTATTTAAATCTCTTGCCCAAAGATAAGTGTAACCGGAAGTGAATTTTAAGGTATTGGGAATTATATCATAACTAATATCAAACTCTTCACCCTGGATTCGTGCTCTCGTAATATTCGTAAACTGGACATAACTAGTACCAAAGTTATCAATCTCAATATTTGGCTCGATGTAATCGTAGAATTCATTATTGAATAGTGCAAGATCAAGATTTAAATTTTTGAGAGCTTGGTAATTTAAACCAAATTCGAAACTAAAACTCTTTTCGGGTACGATATCAGGATTTGGACGTACAATAATTCCGCTTGCTGTTGTAGAAGTAAAGGCTTCTGCCAGCGATGGAGCACGAAATCCTGTCCCAAGCGAACTTCTAAAAATTAAATCCTTTGTAAGTTTATAGTTCAAACCAAATTTGGGAGAAAAGGCATTGAAGTTTGGAAGTGAATCGAGCTTACTGTAATCATATCTCACACCGAGAGAAATTCGTAAGGGGAAATTAAACGTTATGTTGCTATGAATATAAGCCCCAAACCCATAAGCTGAAGGATTTCCGAAAATATTTGACCTAACCCTGGAAGCGTTTCCTTCAACACCCCCAATCAAAATAAAATTGTTTGACAGTTTATAATTTCCCTGAAGTTCAGTACGGTACAAATCGGTGGTTGAGTTGTCAGCAGACTCTGTTTGGTCTTTCCAATTCGTTAGATAGTAACTTGAATTAATTTTCAGAGAAAATTTATCAGAAAATGTATTATTAAAAATAGCTCCAAACATGTATCGATTCGATTGTACTCTTCGGCCCTGGTCAGCATCTGGGGGAACTAAAGCATTTTGCAAGTTTTTCCAGTATAAAAAATTTCCACTATTCTGATTAAGCGTATTGGCAAAGAAAATAAGATTTGAGGACTGTGAGAAATCATACTTCGTTTTCAAATACCCTATGTATCTTTTGAAGAAACCGTTTTGTTCGTAACCGTCGTCTTCAATTCTTGATAAAGATAATGTTAATCCAAATTTGCCTATTGTAGTTGAGTGTGAAATTGTTAATCCATTAAATAGTCTAGTTCCCCCTCCCCAATCCCATTGTTTAAATGCAGGTTTATCGTAAGCGCCAACATAAGTCTTGACATACGTAACAGGTTCTTTAGCTATGTCTTTTGTAATTACATTTATAACTCCTCCAATTGCAGATGATCCATATAATGCACTGGCTGCGCCTTTGATAATTTCAACTCTTTCAATTTCGTTGACCGGCAAAATTTCCCATATTATTTCTCCGGTATCACCTGTATAAAATGGAATCCCATCTAGGGCAAGGAGTACTCTCGTTCCCACTCCCTTGCTGTACCCGCTAGATCCTCTGATACTGATTTGATCATCAATTAAATTTACACCTGAGACATATCTCATAGCATCTTCCAGGTTACTAATGTTTTCCCTGGAAATATCCTGAAAAGGAATAACTTCTGCACTCACAGGCAGGTCTGCAATTTTTTGTTCTACTTTGCTTGCTGTAACTACCACCTGGTTAGTTTGGACAGCTTCTTCACTTAACGAAACATCAAGGTTTATGGATTTGTCTGCTACTCTGATATTTTGTGTGAGCGTCTGATATCCAATTATAGAAAACTTGATTGTGTAACTACCCGATTTTACATTTTTAATATTGTAGTTCCCAGCAAGATTAGTTGCAGAGCCTTTTTCAGTTCCAACTAGATACACATTTACACCAACCAAAGGTTTACCAGTGTGGTCAGTAACTTTTCCTTTAATGTTAAAAACTTGGGAATATGAAGAAGTACATAAGAATATAATTATTAAAAGGGCTGTTTTCATCACTGCCCTCCCGGCGGCTGCGGTGGAGGGTTATTAAAGTCGCATACTATATTAATATTTTGTACCAAAGTATTTGAAGGAATTGTCAGCTTCCCGGCCTGTGTTGTATCATCGTTTGCATAATAGACACCTACCACATTCCAATCTTTTCTTTGAAGTGAAAGCACGGCTGTTTTTTGCTGTGCAACCGCCACATAAGAATATTCACCCGCACCAATATTTATATATGCAGAATCCAAAGAGCTGTAATTATATTGTTTAACACCGTACGGAATTTCAGTGCTGAGATATTTTAAGTTCAAAACATTAAAATCACTTGCCGAGACTAAAGGACTTTGGAAAACAACAAGATAAGTTCTGGTAACATCTGTTGGCCAGTTACCCTTAAAAACTATTGTTCCACTGAATCCTGGCTGAGTGTTCTCGTTTACAGACGTAGGTGATAACCCTTTATCGCAGCTTAGAGTAGTAAAAGCTAGAATGGCAAGTAGTGGAAAAAAATATTTTATGTGTTTAATCATTTGGAAAGTTTATTGAGTCAAATGAATATATCATACTACTTCCCCAATAACTACTGCTTTTACTTTAATGTTTTTTGCTATTTCCAAACAATCATTTACTTTATTTTTGGATAGGATAGCTACCAGTCCAATTCCGATGTTAAAAACTTTTCTCATTTCCTCATTGCTGATTTGTCCGGTTTCCTGTATTAATCCAAAAATTGGTGGTACCTCCCAGGTATCCCAATTTATTTTTAACCTCAAGCCTTTGGGAATAATTCTAACTGTATTTCCAATAATTCCTCCGCCGGTTATGTGAGAGAAACCCTTTACTTTTACTTCCTTTGTTAACTGCTTAATTATTCTTAAATATGATTTATGGATTTTTAGTAATTCTTCTCCCAAAGTCATTCCCAGTAAATCGATTTTGTCTGTCAATTTATATTTCTCCAGAAGAACTTTCCTTGCAAGTGAATAACCATTTGTGTGAAGACCATTTGACGGAAAACCAATTAATACATCTCCTTTTTTAATTTTCTTGCCATTAATGATGTTACTCTTTTCTACGATGCCAACAATTGTACCGGATATATCATAATCATTGAGAGAATATAAACCAGGCATTTCAGCAGTTTCTCCACCAATAAGAGAACATCCGTTTTTTTTACACGCAAGTGAAAAGCCTTTTATAATCTGTTCAGCTTTAGCAGGCGCCAGCTTTCCAAATGCCAGGTAATCCAAAAAGTATAATGGTTTTGCTCCGCAAACAGCAATGTCATTTACGCAGTGATTAACAAGATCCTGTCCAATCGTATCGTGTTTATCCATCTCTACTGCAATTTTCAGTTTAGTCCCAACTCCATCTACACTGGAAACTAGTACCGGGTTTTCATATTTCTTTAAATTCAAATTATAAAAGCTGCCGAACAGACCAATATCTGAAAGTACATTTTTGTTAAATGTAGATTTAGCATACTTTTTAATGCGTTTGACAGTTTCGTCACCTGCTTCAATATTTACCCCTGCTGATTCATAAGTATTGCTCAAATTAAATTCTCCGCGCATTATTTATGGAATTCTTATTACTTATGTGCTAAAATAAAATATTATTGTTTTTACAAAATCTAATTATAAATGTAGTATTAAACAAAATGGATAGATATAGAACCCCGGGCATGTCGAAGACCGCTTGATGTCCAAATAAATGTCTGAATTTAGCCGTATCAATTATGAATTAGTGATATAGATTAACAATCGTTGCAAATAGAATAAGTTTCACTTACATTTAGCTAAAGTTTTATGAGCGTATATGAAAATGAATAAAAAAATAAAAAATATTGTATTTAGAACAACTGTATCTGCCGCGGTAGTATTATTCTTGATATTCGGACTACAGGATTGTGCAACATATCAGAGCCAAAGCAATTCATATGCAAATAACGAAAATGACATGGGATATAATTTAAGTGACTTGAATAATTACGGATATTGGGTACAAACTAGTATTTATGGAGAAGCATGGAGACCTTACGTTGCTCCTAGCTGGGCTCCTTTTGAAAATGGACATTGGACATTCGCAGATGGAAATTGGACTTGGGTATCTTACGAACCATTCGGATGGATAGTTTATCATTATGGAAATTGGTATGACGATCCTTACTACGGATGGGTCTGGATTCCCTCATCTGGTACATGGTCTCCTGCGCGTGTAGTTTGGTATGATTATGATAATTACGTCGCATGGGCCCCAATGCCGCCTGCACGAGTGTCGTATGGAAATCCATGGGAAACAGGTCAAAATCATTACTGGCATGTTGTAAAGTCACAGGACTTCACAAACGATAATATTCAAAATTACTGGGTAACAAATCCTGAGAGAAATAATAATATATTAAGAAATAATGCAGGGGGAAGAAGTACTGCGGAAAGAACCCCTCCCAGTGTTCAAAAAATACGTAATGCCACAGGAAGATCAGTCCCTGACGTTAAAGTACAACGTCAAAGGGTAAATTTACCTGGAAGAAATGTTGAGAAAATTGTTCTACCCGCGCCTGAAGAAAAACAAGTACAAGAGAATACGGCTAGAGTTAGAAAAAATGTGCTTTTATCCCCAGATGAATATAAAAAAAGAGAAGCTCAAAAGAGAGAAAGCCAACAGCAAGAACTCCTAAGAAAGCAACAGCAAAA
>JBJKPP010000208.1:0-6641 GCA_046706145.1 Ignavibacteriaceae bacterium
AAAGATTCTTTTTCTATTCCGGTGGGGATACTCACAAATTTGTAGATGCTATCTCCAAGTGTACACACATATAGATTATTATTATTGTCTTCGCCAAAGGCAGAGATATTAGCTGGCGCCTTAAACAAGAATTGATTATTAACGGAATCTCCTTGTAACTGAAACGCCCAAATGTTGTCGGAACAGTAATCACCATAAATATATTTTCCATACAGCTCTGGTATGGTTGAGCCTCTGTAAACAAAACCACCAATTATAGCACAATTCCCATTTTGATGATTGTACTCCCAAATGGGGATCTTTAAGCCTGTGGTATCACAATTTGAGGCAGGATTATAACAGTGGTCGCCTTCCATTATGTTCCAGCCGTAATTCCCGCCGCTTGTTATAGTATCAATCTCTTCCCAATTGTTTTGTCCAACATCAGCACACCATAATTTTCCTGTGACAGAATCAAAGCTGAAGCGCCATGGATTTCTTAACCCGTAAGCAAATATTTCCTCTTTATATCCGTTTGTATTTCCATAAAAAGGATTTGATGGAGGAATAGAGTAATTTAAATTTCCTTGTGTTGAATCAACATTAATTCTCAGAATTTTCCCAAGAAATGTTTGTAGATTTTGGCCGTTGCCATAGGGATCTCCACCGCTGCCGCCATCTCCCAAACCTATATATAGATAACCATCCGGACCAAAAACTAATTTTCCGCCATTGTGATTTTGAAAAGGTTCATCTTGTTCCAGCAAAATTAATTCGCTGCTAGGATCAGCGGAGTCGGGATTTGTGGCGCTTACTTTAAATCTTGCCAACACACTTCTAAGTGTATCCGGCGCTGTATAATAAACATAAAAATACCCGTTGTTTTTATAATTCGGATCGAATGTTAGACCCAGTAATCCGAGTTCCCCGCCGCTAATTATTTTTTGGCGTAAGTCTAAAAATGTTTTATCTGAAGTTACGGAAGGATCGTTAGGTAGTACTTCGATTAATCCTGGCTGTTCAACTATAAAAATTCTGTTGGTTCCATCGTTAGGGCTCTCAAAATCAACTGGTGAGTCAAATGATAAATTGGGGAAAGCCTTTACCAGTTTTACCTGGGAAAACATCTTACCGGAAAAAAGTAGAAATAAAATTAGAATTGAATATTGCTCTAAGCCAATAAATTTATGGTTTGCGTGTTTTCCGTTTAATTTGTTTTTTCTTTTTTTGTTCACTTGACATCTTTACAGTGCTATTGCTAATAATTTCCTTAAGATTATTTTCTTTGTATTCCGCTTGTGTAGAGGCATCTTTTAATGTAGAAAAATAATTATTCAAAACCTTAATCCTAGCTCTGAATTCGCGGGAAGTGATATCTTTTTCATTCTCCAAAGAGGATTTTACATAATTAAGGAGTAGTATAGTGAACAGCCAATCCAACGTCAATTCAAAATTTTCTTTATTAAAGTAAGCAACTCCGTTAAAGTAATTTAATCCCAGAAATTCGGAGGAGATTTTTTCATCGAATAACGAGAAGATAAAGTCATCAACTAACTTTTTGTTAAATTTTTCTGATTTCTTACTCTTTATTTTTTCAAAAGGATTTAATTTCCAGAAATCCAGATTATCGTGATAACTTAAAAAATTAAGAAGATTTATTTCGTTAAAAATAAGATTTTGTGGATGTTTTAATTCGTTCAGTATCTCATATAATGGTTTATTTAGTCTCAATAGAGAAAATTCGGAATGATGACCTAAAGAAGTAAGAACATTATTCAATGTAAATAAAGGAAGGCAGAGTTCATTACTATATCTGTCTTTAGATTTATCAGAACTCATAATATCTTTCGCAGCAACTTTTAACCAGATAGGGCAATTTTTTTTCTTCAATTCTTCGTTCAGTAATTGACCCAATTTGAAATATGATGTTATGACTTTACCTAATTCATCGGAAGTTTTATCGATTTTAATTTCGATTTTCTTATTAGAACCAACTGCCCACAAAATTTTCTTAAAGTTGTTTATGAACCTGGTACTATTTCCTTCTATTGATTTGAAAATGATAAAATCAGATATGTTAACTTTACTAAGAGCTTCTTTTAATGAATCGTGAATAGGAATTAAATTCATTTCTATAAATGCCTGCTCTACGGAAGGAACGCCATTGTTTCCTATTGTTCTGTAAAGCCTATCATAACTTCCGTCGGAATCGAAAATTTCCTTAAAATCTAGAAAAATTTTGTATTGATAACCTTTCAAAGAAAAATACATTCCATGATCGTGTACGTCGGAACCTTTTATAAGGTGTTCCAGATTTGTTTTGTGCTCTCTGTATGAATAGAAGTAGTGATAATCAGATTTGAATTCTAATGCTGAGGCTAATTTTTTGTTTCCCAGGTTTCCATGTAAATTTTTTTGGTTGGAATAATCGATTGTGCCGCTGCATTCATAATAAGAATTGTTGTAAATGATTAAAGCTTTTTCAAATTCAGTCCTGTTTGAAAAAGCGAAAACATTCTCATTAAGGTTGCCGTTGTTCTCAAAGAAATCATATAGTTCAAAATTTTCTACTTGGCTAAATAAATATCTTTTTTGCATAAGTGGAAATACATCGTACTTATGTCTCGCAATTAAATTCTCGTCTGCATATTCGTTATAATATGAACGTTTATATTCATGTCCATATTTTTCTGAAAGTCCTTCCACTTGACCATGAGCAAACATTGGTAATCCGGGTAAAGTAACCATCAAAACAGCAATTCCAAAATATTTATCGCCTTTACCAAATTGGTTAACTGCCGTTTCTTCATCAGGGTTACTCATAAAATTGACATATCTTTTCAATATCTCGGGATTAAATTCCAAAGTATTCCGAATCAATTCTCTGTATTTATTATTTTCTTCTTTCATTAGCATGTGCATAAAAGCACTATTGTAAACACGGTGCATCCCAAGGGTTCTAACAAAGAAAC
The DNA here is from genome assembly GCA_046706145.1 of Ignavibacteriaceae bacterium. Lineage (GTDB taxonomy): Bacteria > Bacteroidota > Ignavibacteria > Ignavibacteriales > Ignavibacteriaceae > JBJKPP01. The sequence continues at coordinate 2,952 of JBJKPP010000208.1, forward strand.
CTTCCATCAGCCAGAATGCTTCTGCGAGCAGTAAAGTGTTTGGCAATTCCCTGTTTATTCTATCCACAACTTCTCGCCAGAATTCGTTTGGCATTGCATTATCGAATTCAGACCGTGTCATAGAATAATCAGACCTGGACGGGATTGCGCCGCCGGTGCCTGGCTGAGGAAACCACAGTCGTTGATAATGTTTTTTTGTTAGAGTCATCGCCGCATCTAATCTTATTATGGATGTTTTCCGTGCGACATGCATAATCGTCAGTATTAAAGCTTCTCTTACTTCTGGATTAAGCAAGTCTAACTGAGCAGTATCGTTCCATGGCATGTGTGTACCGTCGTTTCCATGGTAAATATATTTTACATCGCCTGTATATGAGTCTCTTCTTTGAAAGACAACCGCTGCATCTTCTTTGCTGTAATATTTATCTTCAATTCTTACTTCAACTCGTTGGTCATCGGAGAGATTTGGACCATAAAATGTGTAGTTTGGAAATGGTGGATGGTCAGATTGAATAAAGTAATGCGGTTTTTCAGTCACCCATTTTGAGAAAATTCCGGTATGATTTGGGACCATATCACTTGCTAATCTGATGCCTCGCTGCCATGCTCGTTCTTTTAAGTTTTCAAAAGCTTGTTCACCTCCAAGATCATAGGCAATGATATAATCATAAAGTGAATAAGCGGAAGAAACTGCATCTATATTTCCCATTAAATGTTTTACTTTTTTTGAGGCGCTGCTTCGTTCCCATATCCCAATTAACCAAAGTGCATTGAAATTCCAGCTTGCAAGTAAGTCCAATTCTTCGTTTGGAATCTGATCAAGACGCCGAATTTCTCTTTGATATTTTTTTGAAAGCTGGTCTAGCCAGACGTAAGCGTTCTTCGCAATCATTACAACTTTCGGCATCCAATCAATATCTTGGGTAAAATTTTCGATTTCCGAATAGTATAAATTCCTTTCATCCTCGGAAAGTTCTCTTCCTGCTTTCAATTTATTTCTTATACTATCAAAATCATACTGAGGAACCGGGGGAGTGGCTTTGTTAAATCCGAATTGCATAAAAAGTTTTTGGTCTTCACTTATCAAGTCTTTCCCTTGCAGTAATCTTTTGTGGAATTTGTCATAAATATAGATTTTCCAATTCCGGATTATGTAATCTAATTGTCCTTCAAGGCTGAACGGGCTATTGACTATCGGCTTTTTTAAGAATTCTAATAAAGAAATGTTTTCATTCCCAAATGGTTTTTCCGTCCTGAAAAATTGTTCTAATTCATCTAGTACCCTAACATATTTTGTAGTCTCAAAAAGCTTTTTATCGGAGAACAATTCTTCAAACATATTGGCTGCCGTATTTGCATTCTCGAGATAAAGTAAAAGTAATTCTTCAAGCAATATTTCTTTATTTGATACCCCTTCGGTTGAGCCTGCCAAAAATTCTTCTTCTGATTGTTCTTTTTGATAAACGCTCAAAGGTGGAAATTCTTTCACATATTCGAACAAAAGTTTTTGTATATCATCGTTGTTAAATTTACCTGAAAGTGCTTTTAAGGCTTTATTGAGTACATTCGGATTTGTCGTTTGGTACTGTCTTATTAAGAAATGATTAATTTCATGCAGAAGACAAAGAGCGTTAAGTTGTCCAGATGTAACCAGCTTATCAAATTTATTGTTCTTTTTTCTTTGTTCGTTAATCTTATTACTTAAAACTCTTGCCTGGCTGGAGTCGGAAATTATGATGTTACCCATAAGAGAATAAACATTCTTATCAAAATTGAGCTTATCTCTTGCTTCCCTAGAAATGTGAAAATTGTATTTAATCATTATAAAAAGTAGTTTTTTTAGAATTTTTATAGCATTATAATAAGATAATTATAAAAAAGGTTAATATTAAATCAAAGTGCAGCATAAAAGTAGGTGATTGAAATCTATGATGAAATTTTGTGGCTTTATTAAACAAATGACAATAAGTTGGGATTTTCGACTTTCTAAATTAATGAAGTTCGTTGTTATTTGACGAAAAGAAGCAGAAATCTTTACTGTTTGACCGTGAACGTATATTTCAGTTCAATTGATATTGTTTCTTTATTGAGGTATTTTTGAGGCAAATAAAGTGAATTGGAATCTATGCAGCAAACGCCATTAATGGCTCAATACTACAAGATTAAAAAGGCAAATCCGGACACAATTCTGCTTTTTAGAGTAGGTGATTTTTTTGAAACTTTTGATGAAGATGCTAAAACTGCGTCAAAAGTTCTAGGGATAACACTAACAAAAAGGGCAAATGGAGCCGCTGGTGATGTACCTCTTGCCGGTTTTCCTCATCATGCGATTGATACTTATCTTCCAAAGCTTGTTCGTTCGGGTTACCGGGTTGCTGTGTGTGAGCAGATGGAAAACCCAAAATTTGCCAGGGGAGTTGTTAAAAGAGATGTAATCGAAGTAATTACTCCCGGAGTTGCTTTTTCCGATAAACTTCTAGACCATAAAAAGAATAATTACTTAATGGGAATTTGTATAAAACCCGGTTCCCAATCCGGCGGAGGGGAAGTTGCGGGTATAGCATTTTGTGATATTTCAACAGGCGAGTTTTATACTTTTGAAATCAGAGCTGAACTTTTATCCCAGCAGATTGAATCTATTTCCCCTTCGGAAATTTTGGTTCAGAAAAAGGATAGAGAAAATATTACACAGCTTGTCCATAAAGTCAATTCTTCAATAAAAATTACAAAGATAGATGATTGGGTTTTCAATTTTGATTATGCAAAAGAAGTTTTGATAATGCAGTTTAAGACAGTGACTTTGAAAGGTTTTGGAATAGAAGATTTTTATGCTGGAATAATTGCTAGCGGCGTTGTACTGAATTATCTGCAAGAGACCCAGAAGGCAAATCTTTCTCATCTTAATAAAATTTCGGCATATAATTATTCTGATTTTATGGCTCTCGATTATGCCACAAAAAGAAATTTGGAAATAACCTTTAGTATGCAAGACGGTGGAAGAGAAGGTTCTTTGATTTCAATTCTTGATAAGACAGAAACATCGATGGGGGGGAGGCTGCTCAAGAAATGGATTTCTGCACCGCTTAAGAAATTAGATTTGATTCTGAAAAGGCAGGAAAGTGTAGAAGAGCTTTTTCAGCAGAAAGATTTAAGAAAAAGTTTGAAAGAAATTCTAAGGGAAATCGGAGACCTTGAGAGACTCATCTCGAAAGTTTGTACAGGTAGAGCTAACCCACGAGAAATAATAAGTATTAAAACTTCGCTTGCGAAAATACCGTATATAAAAGGTCTTTTAGAAAATGCCAAATCAAATACCATCAAAACCTTAAACGAGAAACTTAATCCGCTTGAGAATATTGTTGAAAAAATTCAGAATGCCTTGGTTGATTCACCTCCGTTAAACATTGCGGACGGAGGAGTAATAAAAAATGGTTATAGTGCAGAATTGGATGAACTAAGAGATGTTTCCTTACATGGAAAAGATTGGATTGCAAATCTTCAAAGAACAGAAAGAGAAAAAACAAATATTTCATCGTTAAAAGTCAATTTTAATAAGGTGTTTGGTTACTATATTGAAGTTTCGAATTCGCATAAAGAAAAGGTTCCTGATACCTACATTAGAAAACAAACCTTGGTTAATTCTGAAAGATACATTACACCTGAGTTAAAAGCATACGAAGAGAAAATTCT
>JBJKPP010000209.1:0-4062 GCA_046706145.1 Ignavibacteriaceae bacterium
TCCGATCCCGAAAGAATTCTCTTTGCTACAGAATTACCCTAATCCCTTTAATCCTTCAACGAGAATACAGTTTGCTCTTCCAGTTGAGGCTAGGGTCACAATTACAATCTATAACACTTTAGGACAGGAGATCACCAGGCTTTACAATTCGGTTGCAAGTGCAGGTGTACACGAGATAAACTTCAATGCTTCAAGACTTTCAAGTGGGATTTATTTCTATAGAATTGTCGCTAATGGAGCAAACGGTAAGAACTTTATTTCAACAAAGAGAATGTTGTTGCTAAAATAACAGTATAGATTCTCAGACTAAGGCCGATAATTCTACTTATCGGCCTTTTTTATTTTGTTAAACTGATTAATGCTTTTTTATCTGTTTATAAAAATGTATTCGCACAGTTATTTTGTTTGTAAGTTTAGTTTTCGGAAGTCTTCTATACAAATACTAATTAAGTTTACTTGCCCATTTTTGTTTCAATTAAATTTATGAGACGGAACAGGTTATCCAGTAGTCCAACTTTTCTCAAATAAGTATTTGTCGTGCTAAGAAATCCAGGCTGGTAACCTGGAATTTTTTACCACCATGATTTTATAATGTACATCATTTATAATGTTAAATTGCCAACAATTTTTTAAGAATATTCTAGCGCTCAATTTCAAACTACTATATATCTTGCATATCTCTAAAAACAAAATATATTAAAAAGTTTTTAGTATATTAATCGTTCAAATTTCGCAATTTTCACAGTGAATTCTTTTTTACTTAGCATCGAGAAACTGCAAGATTATTCCCTCTTGCTTTTCGAAATTATAAAGGGTTTTCCATATAGTCTTAAATACCGAAACGAAACTCTAAACGAAATGTACTGGATTGGCGCCAGTGCTTTTAAACTTGTATTTGTAGCCGGTCTTTTTGAAGGAATAATTCTAGCTGTTGAAACAGGACATCAATTAGCAACATTTGGTGCGGAAACACTTGTCGGACGAAGTGTATCAATGGGGATGGTGAGGGAATTAGGACCTGTTATTACCGGACTTTTGCTCGCTGCGAGAACGGGTGCCAAAAATGCTTCGGAAATTGGAGCAATGCAACTAAGCGAGCAAATTGATGCTCTTAGAGCTTTTGGAACTAGCCCGGTTAAAAAGCTTATGGTGCCTAAGACTGTTGCAGCAGTTGTTATGTTTCTACCGCTTACACTCGTTGCTGATATTGTAGGAATTGTTGGAGGTATGTTTGCGTCCAAACTTTCTATGCATATTGACATCTCTTTTTTTTGGAATTCTGCGATTGATGCATTGGGAATGAAGGATATAATAATAGGATATTTGAAACCCATAATTTTCGGGCTCTTTATTTCTACTATAAGCTGTTATTACGGATATAATACAAAAGGTGGGACAACCGGCTTGGGTAAAAGTACAATTAATGCGGTTGTTATTTCCTCATTAATAGTCATTATTTTAGATTTTGTTTTTACAGAAATTATTTGGAAATTCTTTTAGTAGATGGTACAACTAATAAACGTTTTTTTGAAGTTAGAAGACAGAATGATACTTAATAATGTTTCCCTAGAGATTCCAAAGGGAAGCATTTCCGTTATATTGGGGCCGAGTGGAGCTGGAAAGAGTTCAATTCTAAAGATGATTCTAGGCCTTTGGAAACCTCAGCAAGGAAGCGTCTTAATAAATGGAAAGAGTGTTGCAGAGCTTTCAGAAGAGGATACGCTTCCAATAAGAAGAAAAATGGGAATGGTTTTTCAGGGTAATGCTTTATTTGATTCACTTTCAGTAAGAGAAAACGTTGGCTATTTTCTTTATGAACAAAACAGATTTTCAAATGCTGAGATTGAAGAAAAAATTTCAAAATCATTATCATTTGTAAATTTATTAGGGACAGACGATCTTTATCCGGACCAGTTAAGCGGAGGTATGAAAAAAAGAGTTGCGATTGCTCGTGCAATTGTTTTTGAACCAGAAATAATTCTGTTTGATGAGCCAACAACAGGTCTGGATCCAATTAATTCTAAATCAATTTTAAAATTGATACAAAAATTAAAACAAGGAGGAGCAACATCTGTTGTGGTTACACATATTCTAAATGATGCTTTATCAATAGGTGATAAACTTACTTTGTTAAGCGGCGGTAGAATTATAGAATCGGGAGCAATAAATGAGATGTTAAACTCAAAGAATGAATTTGTAAGAGATTTCTTCTATGAAGTTTACCAGGATGCAGAATTATTAAAGAATAGTTAATAAATTAAATCAATTGGTTTATGACAAATCAAACTGCAAAATTATCAAATCTCAAAGTCGGTTTAACCATATTCATTGGTTTAGTAATATTCTTCCTTTTCTTATTCCTAGTTGGGAATGAAAGTAACTTCTGGGGAAGCAGTTATAATTTGAAAATATTTGTTGAAAATTCAGAAGGTTTGAGCAACGGCTCTCTAGTTTCTTTAGGAGGTTTGAAAATCGGTTCGATAAGTGAACTTGAATTTACTAAAAAAAATGGAACGAACGGAATTGATATTACACTTTCAATAGATGAACGCTATAAAAATCAAATTACGAACTCTTCGGTTGCTTCAATAAAAACTTTTGGTTTGCTGGGAGACAAATATATAGATATTTCAATAGGACAACCTTACGAAACTCCACTTGCAAGTAATTCATATCTCCCAATAAAACCATCATACGGTCTTGATAAACTCAGTGCAAAAGCAGAACCTGCAATTAACGATTTAACCAAACTTTTAAATAATTTAAGAAATATAACTGATACTATTTCCAGCGGAAAAGGCAGTATCGGTAAATTGATCTATGGTTCTAAAATAATAGATAAGTTACAATCTGTTTTGGATAATCTCAGTAAATTCACTTCTGCTATGAATTCACAAAGAAGTTCTGTAGGGAAATTGATAGCCGACACTACTTTATATGACAGACTTAATATACTGGCCTTAAACTTAAATGACATTACATCTCAAATAAAGGAAGGCAAAGGTAGTCTTGGCAAGTTAATAATGCAAGATACAGTTTATAATAATGTGTCCTCCATTTCAAAAAGACTGGATAAATTAATAGCCAAAACTGAAACAGACAGTACGCTTGCAGGTGCATTGTTTAATGACAAAAAAATGTATAATCAGTTTAAACAAATTATAAACGACATCAATACATTGTTGCAAGAAATAAAAAAAGATCCGCAGAAGTATCTTAGGATTACAGTTTTCTAGAGTTGTAATTCAGAATCATAGTCATTATATCAGAATCTATATTTCCACCGCTAATTATTACTCCTACAGTTCCTGATAAATCTAATGAATTATGCATCAAGGCTGCAATTCCTAGAGCCCCGGACGGTTCCACCACAAGTTTCATCCTGAAAAAGAGAAAGCGTACTGCCTCAATTATATCCGTTTCTGAAACTGTAACCATATCATCCACATATTTTAAGATAATTGGGAAAGTTAATTTTCCTAGAGAAGAAGTTCGTGTTCCATCAGCTATGGTTGGTGGATTTTTTACTCTTTGAAGAGTTTTTGTTTTAAAAGAACGTAGGGCATCGTCCGCAACTTCCGGCTCTACTCCTATAACTTTACAATTTGGCAATAAGTTTTTTATTGAAATTGCAGAACCACTCAGTAATCCACCGCCGCCACATGGAACGAATAAATAGTCTAATTTTCGTACTTGTTCAGCAAATTCAAATGCGGCCGTACCTTGTCCTGCAATAACGTTTTCATTATCAAATGGAGGAATTAGAACATAATTTTTTTCTTTCATAATTTTCTTAGCATATTCTTCCCTTGAAACTTCTGCTGGGTCATATTCAATTATTTGTGCTCCGTAACCTTCTGTTGCATTCTTCTTTATAGCTGGAGCATTATTTGGCATGACAACAGTTGCCTTAAGTCCAAGCATCTTACATACTAACGCTACAGCCTGCGCATGATTCCCTGAAGAATACGTAATAATTCCCCTAATTTTTTCTTCATCAGATAAATTGTAAATAGCATTGAACGCTCCCCTAAATTTAAAAGCACCACCCTTTTGGAAATT
>JBJKPP010000210.1:0-13991 GCA_046706145.1 Ignavibacteriaceae bacterium
TTTAAAAATTATGATGTGGACTGGCCAAGCCTGGGTAATAACGGAATTGTTTTTCAGTGCGGCGGTTCTTTATATGTGCTGGATCTTCCTTCCGAAGTTTTGCATAAGATAAATGTTTTTGTCCCGAACGACGATAAACAGCTTCGTTCCCGGTGGATTGACGCCAGTAAATATATTAACTCTTTCGATATAGCACCGAACGGAAAAAGAGCTTTATTCGAGGCAAGGGGGGATATTTTTACAGTTCCTGAAGAGTATGGAAATACTAGAGATTTAACGCAAACTTCCAACGCACGTGAGCTGTATCCAGCATGGTCACCTGATGGTAAGTGGGTTGCTTATACTACGGATATTACAGGCGAGAGCGAAGTGGCAATAAGACCCTCCGACGGAAGTGGAAAAGAGGAAATATTAACTAAAAGCAATGATAAATATTTCTACGCTCCTGTTTGGTCCCCTGGAAGTGATAAGTTGGCATTCTCTGATAATGAAAAAACTTTATGGTATGTGAATATCAAAGATAAAAAAATGACACGTGTGGACAGTTCGAAATTAACCGAAATACATGATTACTCATGGTCACCCGATGGTTTGTGGTTAGCATATAGTAAAAGCAGCCAGTATAGTTCTAACACACAGAACAATTTCAATAGAATATATCTCTATAATCTTAAAGAAAATAAATCAACAGATATAAGTACAGGAATGAGCGATGATAGAAATCCAGTTTTCGGTGTTAAAGGTAAGTATTTATATTTTGTTTCTGCAAGGCATGAGATTCCTCTCTTAAGTCAAGTTGAGTTCAATTTTGCAACAACTAAAACGGCGGGAATATATGTGGTAACGCTTCAAAAAAATGAAGAATCTCCTTTTGCACCCCGCTCAGATGAGGGCTCGCCCGAATCACAGAAAGACACTGCTAAAAAATCTTCGGAAAAGAATTGGAAACCGGGAGCATCTAAGCCTATTAAGATTGACCTGGCCGGATTGATGTCACGGGCAGTTCCAATACCGATTCCTGCCGCAAATATTGGTGGACTGATGACCGCAGGGAACATGCTCTATTATTTGACTTTGCCTACAACTACTGTTGATGGACCTGCAGTTCCAGGAGAAGAGACAACGCTTCATGTATTCGATATGAAAAAGAGAAAGAACTTTGAATTGGTTTCCCCTTTGGATAGTTATGCGCTTAGTGCAGATGGAAGTAAAATCTTATACAAGCAAAAAGATAAATATATAATAGCAAACGCTAAACCTGATTCCGGATCTAAGAAGCACGGAAAAACTTTAAACCTTTCTGAAATGAAGATGAATATTAATCCAGTTCAAGAATGGCATGAGATGTTTCATCAGGCATGGAGACTTGAACGTGATTTTCTTTATAACCGTGATATGAACGGCAAGAACTGGAATGAAATCGGTGCTAAATATGCAAAACTACTTCCAGAGTTATCTTGCAGAGCGGATTTGAATTATGTGATTGGCGAAATGATTGGCGAGCTTCAAAATTCTCACACATATGTAGGCGGCGGAGACCAACCCAAGGTTAAAAGTAATCCAATTGGGCTGCTTGGTGTTGATTTTGCTTTAGACAAAACTTCAGGAAGGTATTATTTCAAAAAAATATATGACGGTGACAATACCAGAGATGGCTATAGTTCCCCACTTACCGAACCAGGGGTAGATGCAAAAGCAGGAGATTTTCTCCTTGATGTTGACGGACATGAGCTCATGGCACCCACGAATCCGTATAGTCTTTTTGTAAACACACTCGGAAAAACAGTAACTCTTACTCTGGCAGATAATGCAGATGGAAAAAACAAACATGATGTGATTGTAAAACCCATCAGCAGTGAATATAAAATAAGACTAAAGAATTGGATTGATCACAATCGTGAAATCGTTAATAAAGAATCGGATGGGAAAATCGGTTATATCTATTTAAGCGATATGGAAGAACTAGGCTTGAATCAATTTATCCATCAATTTTATCCTCAAATACGTAAAGAAGGTTTAATAATTGATGTACGCTACAACGGCGGCGGAAATGTGGATCAAATAATTCTTGAGAGATTAAGACGCATATTGATAGGGATGGGTACGAACCGTCAGGGGGCGCAGGGTACAATTCCAGACAGAGTATTTCATGGTTACATGGTTGCTTTAGCTAATCATTACACTGCTTCGGATGGTGACTATTTCTCATATTTCTTTAAGAAATATAAATTAGGTCCACTAATTGGCACAAGAACGTGGGGCGGCGTTAGGGGGATACGTGGTTATTGGAATTTACTTGATGGCGGCTATATAACCATATCTGAATTCAGCATGTATGGGTTGAACTCTCATTGGGTGGTGGAAAATCATGGAGTTGAGCCGACTATAAAAGTTGATGATCTGCCCGGCGATGTAATTAGCGGCTACGATGCACAGCTTGAAGCAGGAATAAAATACATAATGAAAGAATTAAAAGAACATCCGGTACCAATTCCGAAACGTCCGCCTTTGTTACCGGCGTATCCTCCTAATAATGGAGAATAAATATATCGTTTATGCAATCCTCTCCTATGGGAGAGGATTGTTTTGTATTCTTACATTAATCTATTAGAAAACCTTTCCTTTTTATGAGTTTTGCAGAAAAAGCAATAGACTTTTTCAACAATCAGAAAGAACCATTTGGATTACCATCCGGATTGGAAGTAATAAATCCATATAAAGAAGAACCCGTAAAGCTCATCATAGAAAAATTCTATAACTGTTTTTATAGTGATAAAAACCAACGAATTTTTGTCTTTGGTATAAATCCAGGCAGATTCGGCTGTGGAACTACCGGCATTGCATTTACAGACCCGGTTGCTCTTAGACAATCTTGCGGAATCGAAAATGATTTGGGCTTCAGAAAAGAATTATCCAGCCAGTTTATTTATGAAATGATTAAAGAATACGGTGGAGCAAAAAAGTTTTTCTCAAAAATTTTTATTACAGCGGTTTATCCTTTGGCTATAATTAAAGACGGTAAGAATCACAACTATTACGATAGCAAGAAACTTTACGAAGTATTAAGAAGTAATATAAAAAAGGGCATATCTGAACAAATTGAATTTGGAGCGAGAAAGGAATATGCTGTCAGTCTTGGTAAAAGGAACGCTATTTTTTTGAGTGAAATAAATAAAGAACTTGGTTATTTTAATGGGATAAAAGTTCTTGAACATCCTCGATATATTATGCAGTATAGAAGAAAAAAGATGAAGGAATATATCGAGAATTACATTGAAGTGTTAAAGTAGCAAATTGAAAGACTTAAGGGTTTCTTCTTAAACAGATGAAAGCACCAATAAAAATATTCTTTTATTTGATAATTTTTGCGGCGCCACTATTTCCGCAGGTGAAAACAGATACTTCAAAAACAGAGAACCAAAAGCCAAATTATATTAAATACTTGCTGCCTTCGTATAATGAATTTAATATTTACAACAAACTATTCTTGCCGGATGCAAAAAATCTAGTTGACCAGGATCCCAACACAATTTGGCTATGGACTTCTGTTGCGCTTTCCAACAACAATTCGCCAAATAATCAATTTCAGAAAAACTCTTATCAAATCATATCCCCGTTGGTTCAACTGTATCTTGATAAATCTAAAATTAGTCCTATGCAGTATATCTTAGGTTTGGTGCAATATGGAGCGGTTGGATATTTAGCTTACCAGCATATAAAAAAGTATGGCTTTTTGAAATAAGTTTTTAAATCGAACAAAATTACAGATACCTTTTCAATAAACTCGCATCTAATCATTACAAGCATTATATTGGTTTTAAATCTTGCATGCTGAACGCGTTTGGCGGTCAGCTTTGAGAAAAAGGTATGAAAGACAACGTTAAACAGAGGCCAGTCGCTGTTTACATTCTGTTGTTGCTGGTTTTCTTGGAGTCGGCGAGTGGATTATTTGGGGGAGCAGCTTTGCTTCTAGACCCTGCCGGAAATATTTTGCAAATGCCCACCTCATTTCTAAAAGATAGTCCCTTTGTAGATTATGTGGTTCCCGGATTTATTTTGTTTGTTTTTCTAGGGATTTATCCGGCAATTCTTTTCTTTGGTCTGTTAAGATTACCGTATAGTCAAACTTTCAATTCAATAAATATTTATAAAAATCAGCATTGGTCCTGGACCCTTACCATTTATCTCGGCATAGTATTGATTCTTTGGATAGACTTTGAGACAATGTTTATAGGTTATAATTTTTTGCAGACGGTTTTCGGCGTTGGTGGTGTGGTGATATTAATCTTAGATCTTCTCCCTTCGGTCAAGGAATATTATTTGGTAGTTTAGTTGGCTTCTGAGAATTAAGTGCTAGTAAACAAATACTTTCCGGATTAAGTTTTTCATCCCGAGCGTAGCAATGTAAAGACTATACGTTGCATCGTCTCAATTTATATGGGTCTAAATTTTCCTATTAACTTAAAATAAGATTTCTTAAGTTAAATTAATATCAATAGGGGAACCTGCTTTAGTATGGCATTCATAAAACATAATTAATAACAAATCTCAATTAGTAATAAGTTGATGTGGAGGCAGTATGAATTCGAATTCTCATCATAGAGTGCTAAAAATATTGGTTGCGGTCTTATTTATTTTTCTTTTGTCATCTAGTAAACTGCTTAAGGCTCAAAACACCGGAGACTTTGCAAAGAAAGGAGTGGTTGAACTTGGAGGCAATATTTCCTATCAAAACATCACTTCTGTTAATAATGGCAGCACTGGTATTTCTACAAGTATGTTCACTTTCCAACCTTATTTTGGATACTTTCCCGTTGATGGGTTTGAAATAGGAGTCAACCCATTTGGACTTACTTTTCTTAGTAATGTTATTATTTATAACATCTTTCTTGCTCCCTCGTATAATTTTAAAGAAACAGAAATACTCTATCCATTTATAGAAGGACAAATTGGGTTTACAGCGCAAAGCTACAAAGACAATTCATTAAGCGGGTTGAGCTGGGGATTAAGAGCAGGTTTTAAGATTGTAGCTACAGGAAAAGGTCTTTTAAATATTGGAATTCAATATCAGCAGATCACCCTTGATGAAAACACCACGTCAGTCGCACTAGAATATGGAGAGAACAATGGCAGAAATGGCTCAAACGTATTATCAGTAGCTGCTGGATTTACCGTGTGGCTTAACTAAGTTCGATAAACCCGATTTCTTTAAGAAATCGGGTTTATAAATTAATCTTTCTTTATTACAATCAAAGAAAGGTCGTCGTTTATCGGAGCATCGCCTACAAAGTAATCAACTTCGCTTACGATTGTTTCGCCGATGTCTTCGAATTTTTTATCACGGATTTTAGAGAGAAGTTTTAACAGTCGCTCTTTCTCAAAAAATTGCCCGTACTCATTGCGTGCTTCGGTAACGCCGTCTGAATAAGCGATAAGCATTTCACCACTTTTTATATCAATTTGATCTTCTTTGTAGGAAAAATCTTTCATCAAACCCAAGGCAGTATTACTCTTGGATGTTTCTTTTATTTCGTCGCTGCTGATGTAAATAGGCGGGAAGTGTCCCGCATTCACAAAACGTACTTGCGAAGCATTTGGCTTAATGTCTATATAAAGCATGGAAGCAAAAATACCCGGCACACTATCACGGCAGAAAATTGTGTTTATTTTTGTACAAAGTCCCGAAAGAGAATTATAATCTGCGGCCAACGCACGGATAGTTGCCTGAAGTTTGGCCATAATAAGTGCCGCATGCAGTCCTTTCCCGGCAACATCTGCCAGAATAATTCCCACCTGGTCGTTATTAATTTTTAAATAATCAACAAGGTCTCCCCCAACTTCATTTGCAGGCCGCGTGAAGAGCCAGATCGACCATCCCGGCACTTTTGGACTTCTCTCGGGAGTCAAAGCCCGCTGCACTTTTCTGCCAGCTTCAAGCTCATCTTTTGCAAGCAGCTTGTCTTTTAGTTCAAGCATCAAAACAATAAATATAAGTGCTCCGCCTATAAGCCCGTTGTTACTTGCGTTTACAGAATGGCTGGTTGTGTTAACTACTATGCTGCTATCGATAAGTATAAAAATCAATCCCACAACAGTTAATAGTCTTCTCATTGGGGTCAGGTGGAGGAATAAGCTTTTAATCATCCATATCACCTGATAGAGAAATCCTTTTATCTTCCGCATTTCAAGAAGACGCTGTTTCTGCTCTTCGTTTAAGTAGAAGTTTCTAAGCTCCCTAAACTCGTGCTTTATATCCTTGCTGAAGTTTATATTTCTGAGGTCGTCCCGGAGAACCCTGGTAAATCTTTGGCCGGTATTTGTATTAGTGCCGTTCATTTTGTCTCATTTTTTATGAAAACGAAAATTGACCTCATGAATTCAAATTCATATAAGAAGGGAAAAGAAAATATAAATTCTGCTCATTTTCATTGAAAAAACATATATAATTAATGCTTAACAGGCAAATAAATCTGCCTTTCCGGCAGGCATGAATGATAGACGGTAAATGGCTCAGTAAATCTTTAATAAACTATCTTTTTAATTGACGCTTAATTTAATAGAGAAGTCGAATGAAAAGGCTACTCCTTTTAATATTTTTCTATGGATTTTAAAACGGTTATTTTAGTAGTAACATCAGCTTCTATTCCGCTCATCACAATTGAGGCAAGCTGCATAAAATCAACCGTATCTCTGTCCACTTCCGAGTTGTTGTAAGTTGCCCATGATGGAACGTATTTTATTGGAATATTTTCTCCCACAGAAGCAATTAACTTTCTGTTATCGATATGACAAAAGCCGTCAGGGTCGGTTGCATCGACGGGGACCCAGCCATATACAGGCAGATAAATTTCAGACCAAACATGATAGCCATTGCTATCCGGAAGAAAGATAAAACCGGATTGTTGTCTTGCAGGAATACCTGCACTTCTTGCCAAAGCAATAAACAAATCAGAATACTGCCCGCAATCTCCCTTCAGTGTTTTAAGCGCTTCTACCGCGCCGCGTTTTGGAGGAGGATAAGCATACTGCATTGTATCTCTAATCCAATCAAAAATAGCATGAGCTTTTTCAACTGGATTTATAAGGCCTTCTGTGATTTTCCCTGATGTTAATTTAATATCGGGTGTTTGTTCTAAGAAAGGTTCCGATTTGGTATAAAAATTTTTGATTCCTGAAGGGATTTTGTCCCAATTAGCGACCACTGAATCTTCATTAATGGTGGGTCTATAATCATAATCAGTGTAATCGAATTTGCGTGTAAGTATTATGGAGTCTGCATTGTTTAGTAAGTTATTCAAATTCCAAAAGCAAATTTTATTTCCATTTTCAGTTTCAGTAAAAGTATCAGTCGGAGAAATAGTACAGTTTAGATTTTCTACATTTCGCTGGTTCATATGGTTTTTGATTTCCGAACCCCAGAGTAATAAAACAGGTTTTTGTCCTGAAGGAATGTTATGTTCAACATTCCATTTAGATAAAGAATCACCTTTAATGACTTTTATATTTTTGATTTTTAAGGTTAACTCACCTTCAACTAATCGTGGTTTTGAAAAACCGTTTGCAATGGTTGTCGAGGGGAGACTGTCCGAAATGATTGTAGGAACAGAAGCACATGAATATAAAACCACAGCGAGTAATGAGGCTATAAATAATTTGAGATAATTCTTTAACATTTTGTAGTTGGCTTTTATTCAAAACTAAAAATACAAAATTCCTAGAACTGGTGGCTAAAATTTGCAACTATATAATATTTTTTGGATATTTGTATGTACAACTAAGATAAAATTATGGGCGACACTCAGAAAATCTTAAGTGGCTGTCTTTATTTTAGCACCAATTCTTTAGCAAGGTTAATCACCAAACTCGCAGATGAAGAATTTCGAGTTACCGGCCTTTCACCTGCCCATGCATTTGTAATGATGGTAGTTAATGAAAAACCGGGAATAAGTCCCATGGAGATCTCAAATAACCTGCAAATTGCTCCTTCAACAGTTACTAGATTCATAGATCAGCTTGAGAGAAAGGAACTACTTAAGCGGGAATCCGAAGGAAGAACAGTAAAAATCCTTTCATTGCAGAAAGGAACAGAACTTCAAAAGGAAATAGATTCTGCATGGAAAAGCTTACACGGCAGGTACACTAACATTCTCGGCGATAAGTACAGTGATGTTCTTACTCAGTTAATAAATGATGCTATAAAAAAATTAGAATAGAAAAAAATTTTTATATTATCAAAATTGCTTGTACATACAAATATGTATTTGAATATAATTTAGGAAATAGTTATGAAAGTAGGAATAATCGGCTCTGGTGTAGTTGGTCAACAGCTTGGCTTTGGATTTTTAAGACTGGGTCACGAAGTGAAAATAGGAACCAGAGATACGACCAAGTTGAATAATTGGTTAAAACAAGCAGGAAAGAAAGCTTCGGTCGGGAGTTTTGAAGATGCGGCTAAATTTGGGGAACTAAATGTTATAGCTACAGCGTGGGCTGGGACGGAAAGCGCTATTAATCTTGCTGGCCGGAGAAATTTCTCTTCAAAAA
This sequence comes from Ignavibacteriaceae bacterium, assembly GCA_046706145.1. GTDB lineage: Bacteria > Bacteroidota > Ignavibacteria > Ignavibacteriales > Ignavibacteriaceae > JBJKPP01. The sequence goes on from JBJKPP010000210.1 coordinate 8,545, forward strand.
TAGTAGTTGATGTTACAAATCCCTTGGACTTTAGCAATGGTTTTCCGCCAAAGTTTGCTGTAAATGTTGGTAATTCGGCAGGAGAACAAATCCAAAGAATGCTACCGGAAGCAAAAGTAGTTAAAGCCTTTAATATTATTAATGCATACGTAATGATTAATCCCCAAAGAGAAGATGGCGATCCTGATCTATTTATAGCAGGTAATGATCAAACGGCAAAGGACAAGGTAAAATCCATAGCCGAACATTGGGGATGGAAAAGTGTGATTGACATTGGGGATATTTCTCAATCTTTATTTCTTGAAGCACTAACTCAAATTTGGATCGGTTATGCTGCCAAGACAAATAAATTTGAACATGCTTTTAAGTTGCTGAAAAAGTGACGGAGCATCCGATCCGTAAGGCAGATTACGACCGTCCTATTTAATTTATCAAATCAATTTTCCCTTTGGTATGATTTCTCTCCTGCTGTAACTTTTATATGCATATAATTTTGTTTCGGGGGTAAAGGACAGGTTGCAAATTCCGTAAAAGAGCAAGGAGGATCATAAGCTTTATTGAAATCCAGAACAGTTTTTCCAGTAGAATCTGCAAGCGGCGCATAAAGAAATCTTCCGCCGCCGTAAGTTTCTTTCCCGTTTGTTTCATCTGCAAATATTATAAAATATTCATTGCCTTCGATTAAGGGATCGAGCTTAAATGTTTTTCCTTTAAGCTTGAACAAAAGAGCTGCATCTACAGTATCCTGTTCTTGAGTGCCAATTATACTGGGAACTGTTATTATCTTTGGTGGGTTATAAGGTGACAATTCCGCTGTCACTTTCCAGCTTTTATCAATTGGGTATATATTGATGTTTTTGAACTTCTTTACTAGTGGTGAGTCTAGGTCTCTTAATCTAACTCCTATATCATTGCTTCGTTTTATAATAAACCATCTTAGTGAACCGAGGGCTAAAATAGTAGGGTTGTCAGTCAGATCATTTTTCAACAGCATTTCTTTTATTGGTTTATTATTATTTGTAACATCAATCCCTTTGTTTATTATAACAGTTACGCTGTCGTTCTGTAAATAGAATGAACCAATGAAAGCAGGAGCACTACCTTCGGGAAAGACGATATCATTTGACGGATCAGTACCGAATTTATTATCTCCTTCCTTCAGCCAATAGAGTCCGACAAGATTAAGCCAGCCATCTTCCTTTTTTAGATTTTCAATCCTTTTGGTGTGCCACTCTTCAATACTTTTTACATAAGCTAAATCACTATTATTTTTTTTCATATTGCATCCACAAAAAATGAGAAATGTAATTATAGACAAGTTTACAGGTAAATTTGATAAGGGCACGTCTCTTACAGATAATCATAGTGATTAAAGATTGTCTCAAATATATAAAAATGTTGATTCTTTTGAAGAAGATTTAGATTCATATTCTCAAAACGGACATTTAAAAATGGAATATAATTTGACTCAATTAATCCTTTATTTAAACCCCAATGCATTTCATAAGCCTACTAACATTTGATAAAGGTTTTAATTCATTACGAAATAATAATGGAACAAAGAAATGAAAATTAAAAGAAGAGATTTCTTTAAGGAATTAAGAAATAAATCTGTCTTAATATTTCTACCGAGTGTACTAGTCTCTTTTTTAGAAAGCTGTTCAAATTCATCGAATCCCGTACAGACACGTTTAGGAGGAAGCAGTGCGCTACCAACAATTAATGGAACTTATCAAAATGGAGTTGTGAGCATAGATTTGAATTCTTCCTCACCACTCACAGATGTGGGTGGAGCAGCTTTGGTAAAATATAACAATAGTCATTTACTTGTAGATAAGGCAAACACCAACTCATTTAACGCATTGTCGGCTATTTGTACTCATCAAGGATGCTTGATCGATTCTTATGACTCCAAAAGTGAAGAGTTCGTTTGTACCTGTCATGGTTCAAAATATAATTTAAGTGGTTCAGTAGTGCAAGGTCCGGCTGGTTCTGCTTTGAAATCTTACAGTACAACCTATGCCAATAATCAATTAGACATCCAGGTTGGCTAAAACAGTTGATCTGATTTCCCCGACCGAAGAGAATGGCGCTAAGTTATAAGTCGTCACAATCTACTCTTCTGCTTTTACCTCAAATTTTATAATAGCATGACCTTTGACAGTCTCATAAGCTGCATAGATAACTCCTATAAGAACGAGAATCATTCCGACCAGGAATGAAATAATAACCATTGGACTAAGACTATATGATTTGGTAACATAATCCAGTCCGATTAGAAGAGATGTAATAACGAAGAAAGCTACAGCGATAGTATAAAATAAAACGGCGTTCTTTACCAATCTCACCCTTATAACAAGGTCCTCTAATTGTTTAGATATACTTTGCAGCCTCACATTGTCAACATAATTAATATCTTTTTCTTCAACTTGATGAAGAAATTGTCTGCGTTCTTCATTTATGAGTCTTATTCTGTTGACTACCAGAGAATATTTATTATTCATGCCCAGAAGCAAAAGACCGCAAGCAGAAATCATTAAGCCCGGAGCCAACATTAATTCTATTATATTTACAATATTATCAGCATTCATTTTTATTCAATGTTTATAAATATATGAAATAACAGCGTAGTAAAATTATGAAAAAAAGAGATGTGGAATTATAGAAAGATAGGTTTTAATAATCATATAAGATAAGTTTATGGAAAAAGAACCCCGACCTTTTTATTTGTGGAACCGGAATAAATTATGCTTCATGTTCCTGTGGTTCTTTTTTATTTTCTTTTTCTCCGGAAGAGATTTTACTTAATATCCAATCAACCTGTTCATTTTCAAGTGTTTCATTTTCAAGAAGGGCATCTGCGAGAGCATTAAGTTTTATCCGGTTCTCGCTTAAAATTCTAATTGCTCTCTCTTCCATTCTTTTGATAATTCCTTGAATTTCTTCATCTATTATTTTGGCCGTGTGCTGACTAAAATCTTTCGGTTGGGCAATTTCTTTTCCAAGAAAAGGATGTTCTTCACCTAACCTGTACATTACGGGACCAACCTTTTCACTCATTCCCCACTGACAAACCATTTTTCTCGCAATGCTTGTTACTTGTTTAAGATCGCTTGCTGCTCCGTTGGTTACTTCGTTAAACACTAATTGTTCAGAAGCCCGCCCGCCAAGTGTAACACATATCCGGTCAAGTAAATACTGTTTTTTAAAATTGTGCATATCTGATTCTGGAATCTGTTCGGTTGCACCAAGTGCCCGGCCGCGCGGAATAATTGTAACTTTTTGAAGCGGGTCGGTATTTGGCAAAAGTTTTGCGAGGAGTGCATGCCCAGCTTCGTGATATGCAATTAGTTTTTTTTCTTCATCTCCAATTTTTTCTTCTCTTTTGTCTCCCAATAGAATTTTATCTCTTGCTTCATCAAGGTCTAGCATATTAACTGAGTGTTTCTTTTTTCTACCAGCAAGAAGCGCTGCTTCATTAACTAAGTTTTTAAGGTCAGCACCTGAAAAGCCAACGGTTCTGGCGGCAATGTTTTCTAGGTTTACATCTTTGTTTAAAGGTACTTCTCTAGTATGTATTTCAAGAATCTTTTGTCGTGCTTGTCTCTGTGGTAGCTCAAGAGTAATTTGCCTGTCAAATCTTCCGGGACGAGTTAATGCCGGATCTAAAACATCAGGGCGATTTGTTGCTGCTATTATTACAACAGATTGATTAGGCTCGAACCCGTCCATTTCGGAAAGAATTTGATTTAGAGTCTGTTCTCTCTCGTCATGCCCGCCTCCTAATCCTGTTCCCCGCGCCCTTCCTATCGAGTCAATTTCGTCAATGAAAATTATACTAGGAGCATTTTTCTTTGCGTTCTCAAATAAATCTCTCACTCTCGAAGCACCAACGCCAACAAACATTTCTATAAATTCGGAGCCGGAAGTACTAAAGAAGGGTGAATTTGCTTCCCCGGCCGTTGCTCTTGCGAGCAGCGTTTTTCCTGTTCCCGGCGGTCCAACGAGAAGTATCCCTTTGGGAATCTGTGCTCCTAAAGAAGTGAACTTGCCAGGGTCCTTCAGAAAATCTACTATTTCCATCAAATCCTTCTTGGAATTTTTTAATCCTGCCACGTCGTTATATGTGACTGCGGTCTTTTCTTTCTTAAATCTTTTGGCTGTAGATTTTCCAATTCTAAATAAACCGCCCATACCACCACCACGATTTCCTTGCATTTTTCTTCTTGCATATACGAAATATGCAATTATTAAAATCCATGGGAGAAACATTATCAACATATAAGTCAGCCAGTTACTGCTCTTTTGAGCCACGTTTACAGTTAAATTTGAAGTGTCCAAAATTGCTGATAAAGCGGGATCATTAAAAGTAGGAATATTTGTTGTGAATGCTTTGTATTTAGTAGAATCTTTTGAAGAGGGCGGTATGTATAAATCATTCTTTCTGAAAACTCCATGTACACCTTGTCCTTTAATCGTGATTTCCTTAACATGATTTTGCCTTAACTGGTTCTTAAAGGTAGAGTATGAAATGCTTACCTGGTTCTTACCAGAAAACACATTAAAAAGATATGTAAATGCTATCCATAAAATTGCTAGTCCGATTAGGTATTTCCAGATACTGCTCTTAGGCATCGGAGATCTGTTACCAAACTGCTGTTGTGGCATGTTTTTATTATTGCCGTCCATATTCTGCCCATCGTTTTTATATGTATTTACAAATAGTCTATATCCGTTCATTAATATTATAATTTACCAAAAACATTGGAAAATTGAAGAGAGAATTATTGTATATCACAGGGTAAAACACATAGGAGAGAATGGTTATGGAAAGACCTGGCCATAAAATTCATTTAATAGGTCAAAATTATAACATTAAAAATTTCCATCTATCATTGTAATTGCGCATTCATAAATTTCCTGCTCAAAATCAGAAACACGCTCAGATCCTATGCGTCTTAACTATTAAAAGCAGAAGGAGCATAGGCTATGGATACATTTCTAAAATTTGCCGGTTCACCAAAAGGAATATTATTTTACTTATTAATTTTATTTTCTTCGATTAGTGTTTGTGCATGTTCGGCAGCTAAGCAGGATACATCAAGTACAAATTTTCAGAAGGCACAAAGCAACATACCGGGTGAAAAAGTATTTACTTTTACAGATACTACAAATAGTAGTACCGACTATTATAAGGTAATTTTCAGAGCAGATACAATTTTCGAGTTGTATGAAAACGACAGAAAAATCCCTGCCGAAAAAATAGACGATTACAGTGATAAAGTTTATTCTGCACTTGGCGATGTAAGTTGGGGAAGGTTCCGTTTTTTCCATAGGCCTTGGGCTAAAGAATTCCACTCCGAATTTTTCAATAAAGACGAGATGAAAAGATTAAGCAGGGAATTAAAAAGACTGAAAAACATTAAAATTGATATAAATTTTGATAC
>JBJKPP010000211.1:0-33036 GCA_046706145.1 Ignavibacteriaceae bacterium
GAAGGTTTGGAAATTGAGGTTTAAATAACTAATTTTTGGCAGATGTGGTAAAAAACCTTAATATATACAGCGAAAAAAAGAACAAAATTGATAAGTATTTAATACATAGACTAATAAAATTTTTAAAAAATGAACTGAAATTCACTTTCTCTGCAATACAGATTAACTTTGTTTCTGCCGACCAAATCACACAAATCAACAAAAAATATCTGAAACACGATTATTCTACAGATATTGTTACATTTGATTATTCAGTAAGAAAACAGCCAATTGATGCAGAATTGTATATTTCGGTTGAGGATGCACGATTTAATGCAAGAAAATTTGGTGTGACTTTTGATAAAGAAATAAAGAGGCTAGTAATTCATGGTATTTTACACTTACTTGAATTTGACGACAAAACAAAAGAAAAGAAGAAAATTATGAAGAGACACGAAAACAATTTACTTAGTAAATTCATTGAAATTGAAAGCCAGGGAACAAAATGATATCCGAAATAGTTGATGTAGTAAGAAAAATAGCTGAGGGCATAAAGGCGAAAGACTCATTTGAAACAACTTTAAAATCTTTGTCTAGAGAAAAGAAATATGATAAAAAAATGGTTGCTGCCGCTTTTAGCTGGATATTTGAAAAAATGACGTATAATTCAAATGAAAATCAGTTTTCAATAAATGAAAAATCAAAAGGATTTAGAATATTATCCGAAGAAGAGTATAATCTTGTGGGACTAGAGAATTATAATTATTTATTAAATTTTTATAATTTAGGCCTCTTAAATAAAACAGATATTGATACTATCCTTGCATCTTTGGAATTATTTTCTTTAACTGATATAAATACTGATGTTCTAAATGTTTTAATTTTATCACAATTAGTTAATACCGGGTCTAATAGTTTGCCGGGAAGTAGATTTACTTTATATCATTCAGACACAATAAATTAAGCAAAGAAATGTCTAAGAGTTTAGTTTTAGTAGAATCACCTTCAAAAGCAAAAACAATAAATAAATATCTCGGAAGTTCTTATACTGTTGAAGCAACGGTTGGTCATTTAAAAAACCTTCCTAAATCTAGATTAGCAGTAGATGTTGACGACGAGTTCAAGCCATCCTACGTTACAATTCGTGGGAAAGGCGATGTAATAAAAAAAATCAAATCTTTAGCTTTAAAAAGTAACAAAATTTATATAGCTACTGACCCTGACCGCGAAGGTGAGGCAATTGCTCAGGATATTGCTGATATTTTAAATGGTAAAGGTGACAATAAAATCTATCGCGTTCTTTTCCATGAGATCACAAAAAACGGTATTAAAAAAGCTATGGATTCACCAAGAGCCATAGATTCTTTTCTTGTCTCATCACAAAGAGCACGAAGAGTTATGGACAGAATAATCGGCTATAAAATTAGTCCATTTTTATGGAAAGCGATTATTTCAATCTCTGGAGATAGTAATTTATCTGCCGGAAGAGTGCAATCTGTTGCCTTGAAAATTATATGCGATAGGGAAGTGCTAATTCAGAATTTTAAACCAATAGAATACTGGTCAATTTGGGCAATTTTCAAAACCGATAAGGGCGATGTATTTAAAGCCAAGTTATTCAGCGTTGATAAAAAAGATATAAAAATTGCACCTAAACATGAATTAAGTGATGATGAGAAGAAGGAATTCCTCGAAAAATATTTCACTATAAATAATGAAAAAGAAGCCCAGGAATTATTCGATTCTATAAAAGATAAAGATAATTTTGTAATTTCTAATATTTCCAAGAGAAACACAAAAAGAAATCCTTCTCCACCTTTTATTACAAGTACTTTACAGGCAGAGGCATCTAGAAGAATAGGAATGCGTCCAAGACAAACAATGATGATTGCACAGAAATTATACGAGGGAATTGAATTAGGAAGCGATGGCATTCAGGGATTAATAACCTACATGAGAACTGATTCGACAAGAATAAGTGAGGAAGTAATACCTTTAGTAAGAGATTATATTGGGAAGACTTATGGAGACGAATATATACCTGAAAAACCAAATTATTATCAAGCAAAAAACAAATCTAATGTGCAGGACGCACACGAAGGAATCAGACCGACGTCGTTAAAATACACACCTGATTTTGTTAAAGGTCATGTTGATAAAAAAACATATCAACTTTATGAATTAATTTGGAATAGGTTTGTTGCTTCTCAAATGAAGCCAGCTTTATTGGAAACAACTATTGTCGAAGTATCCGCCGATGAATTCCTATTTAAAGCATTCGGTACCGCTACCAAGTTTAAGGGATTTCAACAAGTCTATGATGATATTCTGGAACAAAGAAGTAAAGATGAAGATAGAACAGAGTATACAAACGACGCAATTCCGCTGGGACTTGAGAAAAACCAGAATCTTGACTTGGATGATTTACAAAAAACACAGCATTTTACTAAACCGCCTGCAAGATACACTGAAAGCTCTTTAATAAAAGAGCTTGAATCTAGAGGAATAGGAAGACCAAGCACTTATTCGCTAATTGTTTCTACTATCCAGGATAGAAAATATGTTAAAGTACAGGAGAAAAAATTATTTCCCACAAAACTTGGTGTTGAGGTAAGTAATATTTTAGTAAAGAATTTTCCTGATATCATAAATGAAGATTTCACAGTAGAGATGGAAAACGAACTTGACCAAATTGCTAGTGGCGAAAATGAATATATTCACGTTTTAAATAATTTCTATATTCCCTTTTCTAAGGCATTAAAAAAGGTAGAAAACAACCTTGAAAAAATCTACTGTGATAAATGTGGCAGCGAAATGGAAATCAAAGTTGGGCGTTACGGAAAATACCTTGCTTGCACAAATTATCCTGAGTGTAAAAACATAAAATCATTAAAAGAGATTGCTAATCAGAATAAAGAACCTGAATATACCGGCAAGAATTGTCCAAAATGTAATAACAGATTGGTTTATAGAGAGGGGAAATTTGGAAGATTTATTGGATGTGAAAAATACCCCGATTGTGACTATATAAGAAATATTACGCTTGGAATAAACTGTCCAAAATGCAAAGAAGGAGAAATTGTAGAAAGGAAATCGAGACGTAATCGGGTATTTTACGGCTGTTCCAGATACCCGGACTGTGACTTTGTAAGCTGGTATAAGCCTGTAGCAGAGCCATGTCCAAATCATGATTCTGATTACATGGAAAAGAGATATTCCAAGAAAAAAGGTGATTATTTGAAATGTCCCGTTTGTGGAGAGGAATTGACTCAATCAGAGTCTGGCTGGCCAGTAGACAGAATTGAAGAAGAAGTAAGTGAAAAATGAATGTAGAATCGGTTTCGCAACAGTACCTGGACGAAATTGAAAATATAAAACGATATTCAGGGAATACAGTTAAAGCATATAAAAAAGACCTGCTGCAATTCGTTGAGTTTTGTTCAGAGAAGAACAAAAAAGACATATCTCTCATTTCAGAAAAGTTTATAAAGAATTATTTAATGAGCTTAAGTGAGACCAAGCTCGACAAATCTTCAATCTCCAGAAAACTAGCTGCGGTAAGAGGTCTATTTAATTATGCTTACAATCATGATATAATTAAATCGACTCCGCTTGCGAACGTTACAAATCCTAAATTTAGGAGGAAATTACCCGAAATTACCTCTGTTGATTCAATCCTAAAAATTTATCAAATTGCAGAAGAACATAAGACAGATAGCAAATTAGTTCAGGTTATTTTCGAGCTTCTTTATGGATGTGCTCTTCGTGTTTCAGAACTTTGCAATTTAAACTGGGGAGACTTAGATATTAACGCCAAAATAATACGAGTAAAAGGGAAAGGAAATAAGGTGAGAATTTCTCCGATTGGCGATAAATCAATAAAAATTATTAAAGAATATTTAGAAGATAAACAATTTCTTTCACCTTCAGATCCTTTGTTAACCAACTCGCAAAACAGACGAATTTATCCACGTATGGTTCATAGAATTGTAAACAAGTATATGTCACAGGTAACAGATATTAAAAAGAAAAGCCCTCATATCTTGAGACATAGTGCGGCCACACATATGTTAGATAGAGGTGCCGACTTAAGAGTAGTAAAAGAAATATTGGGACACGAAAACTTATCTACGACACAAATATATACCCATGTTAGCATTGAGAGACTGAAAGAAACTTATAAAAAATCTCATCCAAAATCTTAATTATTCGGAGGTTCAAATGAACATCAAAATAACTTCCCGTAAGTTCAAGGCAAGAGAATCTTTAAAGGATTACATATATTCTGAGATTTTATCTTTAGAAAAGTTCAACGACCAAATTATGGACGCCGAAGTTATTCTTAGTTATCAAAATACAAAAGATAGTATAAAAAATGCGGAAATAGTTCTTAAAGTTCCCGGTCAAACACTCCAGTCCACAGTTGATTCGGATGATTATAAGAAATCAGTTAGTGGAGCAGTTGAGAAAATAGAGAGGCAACTAAAAAAGCTTAAAACAAAAAGATTGGCAAGAACTAATGAAAAAGTTAAGCAGTAAATCGATTTCTAAAAAAGAAAACATTACTGTAGGTTATTTATGTGAGAATGTCAAAGAGAAGTTTAAATTGGTGTTGTATTCTGATGAATCAGGTTTCGACAAAAAAATTTATGAACAAAACCTGCATAGGCCTGGACTGGCTTTAGCGGGTTTTGTTGATTTATTTTCGTATTCAAAAGTTCAAGTTTTCGGAAACACTGAGATGCAGTATCTCTCCAAACTCAGTCCGGAGAAACAGGAAGAAAGCCTCAGAAAATTATTTGAATTTAATATTCCATGTATAATTTTAACTGATAATAATAAACCTATCGGCAAATTAGTTGTCTTAGCGAACGAGCATCATGTGGCGGTTCTTGGTTCTCCTTATCAAACTACAAAAACAGTCTATCTCATAGGTGATTTTTTAGAAGATCAATTTTCTCCAAGGGTCTCTGTTCACGGTTCTTTTGTTGACGTTTACGGAGTCGGAATTCTTTTTGTAGGTAAGTCAGGAATTGGAAAAAGCGAAGTGGCTTTAGATTTAGTAGAAAGGGGGCACAGGCTCGTCGCAGATGATTTAATTATTCTAACCAAGAAAGGGGAAAATATCTTAATCGGATCAGGGACAAGACTGGCAAAACACTTCATGGAAATTAGAGGTTTAGGCATAATAGACATAGAAAGAATGTTTGGTGTACGGGCCATCAGATTTCAGAAACGGCTGGAAATAGTTGTTGAATTAGAAGTCTGGTCAGATAAAAATGAATACACAAGAACGGGCCTGGAAGAAAGCTTGGTCAATATCCTAGATGTTGATATTCAATATGTTAAATTGCCTATATTGCCGGGCAAAAACCTTACCGTAATTTCTGAAGTAATAAGCTTGAATTATATGCTAAAGCATTTCGGGTATGATTCTGCCAGGGTATTTCAGGAAAGGTTGTTGGACAAAATTCAGAATAAAACTGATAATGATTTTAGAAGCGTAGATTACTTCGAACACGATTTTGAATAATCTTTTATTTCTTGCTTGACAAAAGAGACAAATTTTTTTAGATTCCGCACCTAAAATTAGGGCAGTTAATCTTGTTGAAAAACTGCAAAATTGTTGTTTTTATTATTTTCCCTTTCATCCTACCATATGATTTTTACATTTTATTTGTTCGGGCTTGTAGAGGGAATATGTCACTAAATAACGGAGAAATAATATGATATGGACAGTGGAGCTTGCATCGTTTCTTGATGATGCTCCTTGGCCGGCTTCTAAGGAAGAATTGATTGATTACGCTGACCGCATAGGTGCCCCATACGAAGTAATTGAGAATCTGATGGAACTCGAAGATTCCGAAGAGCCGTATGAATCCATAGAAGATATCTGGCCTGATTATCCAACTGATGAAGACTTCTTTTATAATGAAGATGAATAACTTTAAGTTGCGCTCCTCAAGAGCGCTTGTTTTTTAAATAATGGACGATAAATACTGGGAAGGAATCGCAGGTCAGGATAAAGTTAAAGAGCTTTTAACCAGTTTTATTAATACTGATAGAATCCCCCACGCTTTATTGTTTCAAGGTAATGAAGGGGTGGGGAAGGATTATGTATCCATAAAATTTGCCGACGCATTAAACCTAAGTTATTCATCTAATAACACTTCCTTTATATCTAAACAAATTGCTTCTCTAAGAGAACCATACATAAAATTCATTTATCCACTGCCGCGAGGCAAAAATGAAACAGAATCAGATGATCCATATGAAAAGTTAAGTGTAGATGAAATAGATAACATTAGAGAAGAACTAGGCAAAAAAGCTGGAAATCCTTATTATCAAATTTCTCTTTCCAACGCCAATGCTATCAAAATAAACAGCATAAGGGATATAAAGAAGTTTCTGTCATTAGAATTTACAGATTTAAAATATAGAGTCGTCATTATTTCCAACGCACACTTAATGAATGAACCCTCTCAGAATGCTTTATTAAAAAACCTGGAGGAACCTCCATCAGGTGTTGTTTTTATTCTGACAACTTCGCAGCCATCCAGACTCAGAGAAACAATACTTTCAAGATGCTGGATAATTAATTTCGGACCTTTGAGCAAAGAAAATGTTGTGCAAATTCTTATAAATCGCTTCAGTATAGAAAACTCTCTGGCAGAAGAAGTCGCCCTTTTTTCTGGCGGTTCTTTAACCAAAGCTCTTACGCTTTTGAATAATGACTTTAAAGAATTAAAAGACAAGACGTTCCGGATACTAAGATATTCTTTTGGGGCTAAATTTCATTCTGCTTTGAGCGAATTTGATCAATTAATGGTTAATAATGATAAGGAAGGGATCAGAATTATAATAGAAATGATAATAACATGGCTAAATGATTTGCAAAGATTCAAACATATCCAGAGTGATTATTTCTTTGTTGATTATGCTGAAACTTTTGAGAAATTTAACAGCAGATATCCGAAGAATGAAATAAACCATATCATAACAAAACTTGACCAATTATCTTCTTCAATTGGAAATAATGTAAATACAAAAATCATTTGTCTAGATCTAGTTTTTTTGTTGTCATCAATTATCAAAGATTATTGATTCAAATAACTTTTATTTTAGATAAAAATTTATAACTTAGCTTAAATAATATTAATAATTAAGTAACAAGATACTTCTTGTTAAGAGTAATTTTGAAATGAAAAAGGTAGTAATAACATCGGCTAAAAGAACCCCTGTTGGTTCATTTGGTGGTTCGTTATCTAGTTTTAGCGCTGCTGAATTAGGAAGTTTTGCAATTAAAGGAATTTTAGAAGAGACTAAGATTGACCCAGGCATTGTGGATGAAGTTATTATGGGAAATGTTTTAACAGCAGGACAAGGTCAAGCTCCAGCCAGACAGGCCGCACTGTTCGCTGGTTTGCCTAATAAGACTGAAGCAATGACTATAAATAAGATGTGCGGCAGCGGATTAAAAGCAGTAATGCTTGCTCATCAAGCAATCTTGTTAGATGACGCTGAAGTAATTATAGCAGGCGGCCAGGAAAGTATGAGCAATGCGCCGTATTTATTACAGAAAGCAAGATTTGGATATAAGCTTGGGAACTCTGAAATTGTAGATTCTATGATAACTGACGGCCTTTGGGATGTATATAATAACATTCATATGGGCAGTTGCGCTGAAGCCTGTGCAAAAGATTTTAAGTTTACAAGAGAGCAATTAGATAATTTTGCTGTAAACTCATACAAAAATGCTTTAGATGCGCAAAAGAATGGAAAGTTTGATGACGAAATTGTAAAAGTATCAATTAAAACTAAGACAGGTGTTGAGTTCGTTTCTATTGATGAGGAACCCGGAAAAGTAAATTTTGAGAAAATCCCTAAACTTAGGCCAGCTTTTGAAAAAGATGGAATAGTAACAGCAGCGAATTCTTCAAGTTTAAATGATGGGGCTGCTGCTTTATTAGTTATGACTGAGGAGAAAGCCAAGAAACTGGGATTAAAGCCGATGGTAGAAATTATTGCACAGAGTTCAGCTGCCAAAGCACCGGTGGAATTTACTACAGCACCTGCAGACGCTATAAATAAGGTGCTTACAAAAGCTAAAATGACAGTTGCTGATATTGATTTATATGAAATAAACGAGGCGTTTTCCGTTGTATCACTAGCTGTAAACAAACTTCTGCGATTGAACCCTGAGAAAGTTAATCCTAATGGGGGAGCGGTTGCTTTGGGACATCCTATTGGTGCAAGTGGGGCACGCATCCTAACTACTCTCATTTATGAAATGAAAAGAAGAAATTCTAAATATGGTTTGGCTTCACTTTGTATCGGCGGGGGAGAGGCATCTGCATTAATTGTTAAAAATTATAACAATTAGGGGATAAACCATGGACATAAAAACTATTTCAGTTATTGGCGGTGGAACGATGGGGAATGGAATTGCCCACCTGTTTGCCTGGAAAGGTTATCAAGTTAACCTAGTGGAAATGAATCAGCAACTGCTTGAAAAAGCAATAAACACTATTTATGCAAATCTTGATAGGCAAGTTAAAAAAGGAATTTTATCTGATGCAGATAAGGGGAATGCCCTTAGCAAAATTAATAAGATTGTAGGTGTTGATAACGTTCCAAAAGAATCAGACATTATTATTGAAGCAATATATGAAGATAAACAGGCTAAGCTATCTATATTTAATAAATTAAACGACTTTGTTAAAGATGAAACTATATTCTGTTCAAACACTTCTTCAATTTCAATAACTGAGCTATCTCAAACAGGACGTCAAGATAAATTTATCGGTATGCATTTTATGAATCCTGTTCCGGTTATGAAACTTGTCGAAGTTATTAGAGGATATTCAACCAGCGATGAAACATATAATAAAATTAAAGAACTTGCAATTAAATTGGATAAAACTCCAGTTGAGGTTTTTGACTATCCCGGATTTATCTCAAACAGAATACTTATGCCTATGATAAACGAAGCAATTTTTGCTTTGATGGAAGGTGTTGCATCTGCTGAAGACATTGACACAGTCATGAAACTCGGAATGAATCATCCAATGGGTCCCCTAACTTTAGCGGACTTTATTGGCCTAGATGTTTGTCTGGCAATAATGAATGTTTTATATAATGGATATGGAGATTCAAAATATCGTCCTTGCCCACTATTGAAAAAAATGGTTGCAGCTAATCGACTCGGCAGAAAAACCGGGGAAGGTTTTTTTAAGTACAAATAGGGTAATAAGCGGCTTGCAGATTTATAGTAAATTAAGACTCTTTTCTAGATTTTATAAGAATAAGGTTATCCGCTTTTTCAAATCTTTCACTTTCTCACAAGAGACATATTTATTACTTCTCGGTGGAATCATTGGTTTACTAAGTGGTTATGCTGCAGTAACTTACAAACTTTCTATAAGATTGGTTAAAGATTTTTTCTTTGATTTACCAGGCAAATTTTTCGGAGTAAGCACACTAATTGGTTACCATACATGGGCAAGCTCAATAATTCTTATATCCATTCCTGCAATCGGCGGACTATTAGTCGGCATATTGGCAAAATACTTTCAGGAAGCCAGGAAAGGTGAAGGAATACCTACAACAATTGACGCTGTTGCTTCTAGGGGTGGCGTAATCAAAGGCAGCCAGGGCTTTCTTAAAACGGTAGGTGCTGTTATAAGTCTTGGTACTGGTGGAGCTGGCGGAAATGAAGGGCCCGTAGTTATGATTGGATCTTCAATTGCGTCTTCTTTAGGCAGATATTTATCAGTTTCACCAGACAGATTAAAAATTTTAGTTGGCTGTGGTGCAGCTGCGGGACTTGCGGCAGCTTATAATGCACCTTTAGGCGGAGCTTTGTTCTCAATGGAAATTATCTTGAGAACTTTCAACGCCAAGAGTTTCAGCCCTATTATTATTGCATCAGTATTTGCAACAGTAGTTTCAAGAAGTTACCTCGGCTCTGAACCCGCTTTTAAAACATCAACATTCCATCTAGTCTCAAATTATGAGTTTATTTTTTATGTAATTCTGGGTGTTTTAGCAGCTTTCACAGCTGTATATTTTGTTAGAGCATTCATGAGAATAGATGAATACTTTGACTTAAAGGATAAAATTCCAATTTGGCTGAAGCCAGCAATTGGCGGTCTGTTTGTGGGTATGATTGGCCTGTATTTACCAGGTATTTTTAGCTTTAGTGAAGCAGCCGTAGATAATACAATTTTTAATGGTACGCCGTTCCTAATCTTAATCTTGATGTTACTTTTTAAACCCATCGCGACTTCTTTTACAATTGGTTCCGGCGGTAATGGTGGAACTTTTTCACCGAGCATTTTTACAGGCGCTATGCTTGGGGGTGCGTTCGGCCAGGCAGTAAATTACTTTTTCCCGAGTATTAGTGCGCCTCCGGGAGCCTACGCGCTTGTTGGTATGGCTGCAGTGGTTGCTGGAACTACACATGCCTCGCTCACAGCATTGATAATGGTCTTCGAAATGACCGATAATTATAGAATTATTTTACCTCTTATGCTTACAATTATTATATCTACAACTATTTCAAAGGCCATTCTAAAGGGCTCGTTATATACTCTTAAATTTGATAAAGAAGGCAAAGGGATTGACATATATGGACGAAAGGTATCTGTTCTTAAGAGTATGCCTGTTAGGAATTTGATAGAGAGCAGTGCTGATATTGTGAATGAAAATACTTCGTTCAAGCAGGTGTTAGAAGCCGTTAAAGCTTCACGCTTTAATTATATTCTTGTAAAGAATTCTGATTCAAGAGTAGTAGGAAAAATCGCATTTGAAGATTTAAGAGATGCAGTGTTGGATGAAGAAACAAGAAACATACTGGATTTCCTAGTAGCCGGTGATTTGATGACTAAGGAAGTAGTTTCCATTACAAATGATGCAAACAGTGAATCAGCTTTAAATTTATTAGAAAAAGAAGACCTGGATTACATGCCGGTTTTAGAAAAACAAAGCGGGAATTATGTAGGGATAATATCAAAAGAGAACATTCTTAAAAAGTACCAAAACGAGTTATTTGTTCAGCAAAGCGAACATGACCTTGCGCTGGGATGATTGTCCCATAATGTATATTATGTAAACTAAAATTAACACTTAAATTAAAGCATTCCGCTTAGTCTTAAGTACATATACAAGATTATTACTAAGAATATCCCCCACACTAATGGGTTTCTCTTCTTCCTCTTCACCTTCAGTTGATTTGAAAAACCAATTCGCTTCTTAGCTTTTTCTTTTTCATCCTTCCGCGGATCGTAAAATCTGGGAGTATAATCGAAAACCCTATGTTTTGGTTTTTTCATTAACATAGTCGTTTCGCCTCGTTATTATAACTTGATAATAACTTAATTAAATATTGCGGACAAAAATAAGTCAACATCAAAAGTTTGTAAATCATTTATCCCTTCACCAATACCTATATATTTTATTGGTATTTTTTGTTCCGCAACTATCTGGAAAATTACGCCGCCCTTAGCTGTTCCATCTAGCTTTGTAATAATTATACCACTTATGTCAGTTATTTTAGAAAATTCTCTAGCTTGCTGTATGGCATTTTGGCCTGTGTTTCCATCAAGAACCAACAAAGTTTCATTTGGAGCGTAAGGTAATACCTTTTTTATAACTCTTTTAATCTTATTTAGTTCCTCCATTAAGTTAGCTTTATTGTGCAAACGTCCGGCTGTATCAATAATAACAACATCGTGACCGTTGTTTTTGGCTTTCTCGATAACATCATAAGCAACAGAAGATGGATCCGCGCCTTTGTTTTTCTGGACAATATCAACACCAGCTTTTTGTGCCCATATTTCTAACTGTTCGTTTGCGGCAGCTCTAAATGTATCAGCAGCTCCCACAACCACTTTTAAGCCAGCATTTTTATAATTGTGGGCTAGCTTGCCAACCGTTGTTGTCTTCCCTACTCCATTAACACCGATAACCAGTATAACATATGGTTTAAACCTGGTCACATCCTCATCGTCGTTTTGGTTTGAATCGGCTTGTCCGTTAGGCATGTTTGATTTTAAAACCTGGGATAGTTCTTTTTTTATCGAATCAACAATGCTTGTATTCTTTCTGTCTCTTTCCAGCGTATTAAAATATCTTGCTCTATCTATAACTTTTTCTACTATATCATACCCTATGTCAGAGCCAACAAGAATTTCTTCAATTTTGTCTAAAGTCTTTTCATCTAGAACCGCTCTACCTGTAACTAATTCATTAATATTATCAATGAGTTTCTTTCTTGTTTTTGATAGACCGTTCTTTAACTTTTCAAGGTTTAAGTTCTTAAATAGTGCCATAGTTATTTTTCTTTAAATATTCTGTTGCGCGAATAATATATGTAATTAATGAAACGAAAATTAGTACTATGCTTGTGTAATAAAAAATTAAGTATATTAAATTATCTTGTTGAATTCCAACTATGGCTAAGACCATAACAATGCTTATTATAGTGACTGTAACTTTACCGACATAATTTGAAGGAAGAACTTTGCCGATTTTACTCGTTACATAAATTCCTCCAATTAGGATTATAACGTCTCTTAATACGACAATCCAAAAATAATAAGCTGGCAGTAACTCCAGAAGAAATAATCTTAATACAATGACTCCAACCCCAATTTTATCAGCCAAAGGATCTATTACTTTTCCAATTTCTGTTATTTCATTTCTTTTTCTGGCAAAATAACCATCCAGAAAATCTGTTAGCATCATGACAAGACAAATTCCAAGGACAATAAATCTGATATTGATAGAACTTGTTTGTTCCGCAGATGTGCTTAAGTTACCAAGTAAAATCCAAATTGGTATAGCGAGAAGAAGCCTTAAGAAGCTAAGGATATTTGAGGTGGTCAATACTTTTTCTTTTTTCATTACTAGTTTGGAGAACTTGAACTGTAGAAGATTTAATTATAAAAAATTAGAAAATTCAATTAAAGGTCTAAGCCTCGTAGATTTCCTTTTTGAAGTTATGATCAACTTTGGTAGGGTAATTCCCTGAAAAACAAGCAGTACAGAAATTACTTGAATCAGCTTCTGAGACAGCTTCGAGCATTTCATCAATAGTCAAATATTCCAGGCTATCTACATTCAACATTTTTTCAATTTGCTTTATATTTCCATCAGCTCTACATGCTATCAATTCTTCCTTGCTAGGAAAATCCATCCCGTAATAACATGGATACATTATTGGCGAAGATGAAATACGAAGATGAATTTCTTTCGGATTAGCTTCTCTTATTAGATTTATTAGTTGTCTGGATGTAGTTCCTCGTACTATAGAATCATCTATTATCACAACTGTTCTATTTTCCAGTACTCCTTTAACTATGTTGAACTTAATCCTAACTCCTATTTCCCTGTTTTCCTGTCCAGGCTTTATGAAAGTGCGTCCGATATAGTGACTCCTAATCAGTCCAATTTCCAGTTTTGAAGGAATGCCCATTTTCTCAAGCTCGGATTGATAACCGATAGCGGTAGTGTTTGAACTATCGGGAACGCTAATTACTATTACTTTTTCATCATCTTTGTCTAACACTGGATGTTTTCTTGCAAGCACTTTCCCCAGTCTTCTTCTCATTTTATCAACGTTGTGGCCAAAGATAAAGCTATCCGGTCTTGAAAAATATATATACTCAAATATACAGTGCTTTTGCTGGCTCTCCTTTTCGCAGATACTTACTGATTTTAAGTTACCAGTCTCAACCACTTCCCTATCGATGATTACCATCTCACCAGGTTCAACTTCTCTTACAAACTCAGCAGAAATAATGTCAAATGCGCATGTCTCGGATGCTACAACAAAAGAATCATTTAATTTACCAATAGAAAGCGGTCTAAAGCCAAAAGGGTCTCTCGCTGCGATTAATTTATCGTCTGTTAAAATAGCCAGGCAATATGCACCTTCTACTTTATTTAACGCTTCTTTTATCTGGTCAATTTGGTTGTCGAGCTTGCTTCTTGCAATTAAATGGAGAATAACTTCTGTATCGCTTGTAGTTTGAAAAATTGCTCCTTCGTTTACTAATTCTTCTCTTAATTCCTTAGCATTAGTTAAATTACCGTTATGCGATACCGCAATGTTTCCCGCTCTATAATGAACAATAAAAGGTTGAATATTCTTGATAGAATCCGATGAGCCGGTAGTTGAATAACGGTTATGGCCGATTGCTGAATTACCTACCAAAATATTCTTAAAAATTTTAGTATCGGAAAATACTTCGGAAACAAGGCCCTCGTTTTTGTAAACATTAAATACAGAGTGTCCCTTTTGATTTATACTTTTTGTGACAATTCCTGAAGCTTCCTGTCCCCTATGCTGAAGTGCATGTAATCCATAATAAGTTTTAGCTGCGGCGGCTTCGGTTCCAAAAATTCCGAAGACTCCACAATGACATTTAGGTTTATCGCGTTCTATAATCATTAAAATAAATTTGATAATTGAAGAGTTTAATTTAATGAATTATGTTAATTATAAAAATGATATAAGAATCATACTTAAGCTGATTAACTCTGATTTTTTGGTGATTTTGTTTTAATTTGTTGTGGAGTGTATATAAATTATGATCAAAGGAACTGTATTTCTAACGCGTAAAGTTGTTAATTAACAGAAATGATGAAGATGAAAAAAGAAATTATCTCCCAGTACAAAGCTTCCTTAAAAATGCTTAAGGATGTAACAGAAAGATGTCCGGAAGAACTTTGGGACAATAAAGAGTATGAAAATACTTACTGGCGAATTGTCTATCATACTCTTTTTTATGCATCGCTTTATTTAGATCCAGCTAAGTTCTCCCCGTGGAAAAAGCACAAACCCAATTATAACCATTTAGGCCCTACTAATGAAAATAATGAACCAATTATTATTAAAGAAGTATATTCTAAAAGTGAGATGATAGAATATTTGGAATCGATATATACCAAGTGTGAAAATTCAGTACAAACAAATTCTTTAGATGACAAAAGTGGAATTGAATGGCTTCCTACGAGCAAAGGCGAAGTGCATTTATATAATATTAGACACATCCAACATCATGTAGGTCAACTAATAGAACGGCTCCATCATATCGGAATTAGAGGAATTAGAGGAATTAAATGGAAAAGTATGATTTCTGAGTAAACATATCTTTCTTTCATAACAAATTTTACCTTACTAAAAACCGTGTGAGTTTGATTCAGACAAAGACTATTTCCATTCTAATATGATTTTATTTTAAACTTTTTAGCTATATCTTATACGTGACGATTTTTAATTGAGAATAGAGCAATCCAATTTCTAAGAATCAGAGACGGTTTATAACGTTATTTTCATGCAGATACTAATATTCGAATTATTACAAACACTTTGATGAAATTTCTTGCTGCATTTATCGGCCTTCTTCTGATTTCAATTTCACCAATTCGTGCACAATCTATCGGTGGCAGTGCTTTTGGCGCACCCGTTATAAAAGTAACTCAGATAAACAATCATTCTTCCCTTTTAGTAGGCGGCAAGGCAGGCTGGGTAATTAATAAACACATAGTTCTGGGGGGCGGCATTTACTCTTTGGTATCAAGAGTCGAAAGTGGTATGTATGATAGTCATAGCGGCAAACCCCTTAAATTAGGCTTCAATTACGGCGGATTGGAATTCGAGTATATGTTCCTACCGGATAATCCTTTAGATTTTTCTGTGGATATGCTATTTGCCGGCGGGGGACTTAAATATTCCGTTAGTAACGGCAATCCGTCTACTTCGGATTATTTAAGTCAAGACCTTCTGGTATGGGAACCTTCCGCTTATTTGGGAATCCGGGTAATAAAATGGCTGCATATAGATTTAGGCTTAAGCTACAGAATTATTTCTTCATTTCAAGAAATATACAGCATAAAAAAATCTGATTTGCAGGGATTAAGTTTTGTAATGTTAATAAAGTTCGGAAACTATTGAAATCAATATGAAAAACACTCTAATAATTTTTATAAGCTGTCTTTATATTTTTAATTCTTATTCTCAGACGAAAGTTAATAGTAAGTCTATAAACATCTCAGATGACAATAAACGAATTACTGATACAACAAGGTATGTACCCCTATCAGAATTTACCTATGCCGGAGAAAGACAATATACAATTGATGGTCAGTTGCCTACTCTTGAAACTCATATTAAACCATTAAATGCTTCAATCTTTGGAGGCATTTTTCTAGCAACTGTTATAGCTTTACACATACATCAAGCAAATGCCTGGTGGAGCGGCGACAGAGGCCACTTTCATTTCGAGGAAGATTGGGTATCAGCTCTTCAAGTAGATAAGGCTGGCCATGCCTTCGGGGGGTACCTAGCATCTTATGCAATGAGCCAAGGATTAATGGCTTCAGGAATATCATGGGAGCAATCTAATATTTTTGGTAGTGTTTTCGGTTTAGCTTATCAAACATATGTAGAGACTGAAGATGGGTTCGCTAAAAATTGGGGTTTCAGCCCATCGGACTGGTATTTTGATGCAATAGGACCAATCTTTTTCTTAGCCCAACGTAATGTGCCTGCACTGCAGAATATCACTCCCAAATGGCAGTACATTCCCACAGAATGGACAAACAAACCGGACATAAGACGCCCAAAAACTTTTATAGACGATTATAATAGTTCTACTTTTTGGTGGTCTGTAAACGTTTATAATATTTTACCGGATAATTATAAGAAATACTGGCTGCCCTGGCTTAATGTTGCAGTTGGTTACGGAGCGGACGCGATTGATGCTAATGTGAATCCCAATGGTCCTCCGGATCAGCTTTCTTCAAGAAGATATGTTGTTGGTCTTGATTATAATCTTGTAAAACTTCTTCCAAGCGGAGGGAATTTCTGGAACTGGCTGAGACAAACTCTAAATTTTGTGAAGCTGCCTGCTCCTACTATAGAATTCGAAGGTGGAGTTACCAGGTTTTATCTTTTGTATCCTTTCAGGCTTTCTACCGGTAATATTAAATTCTAGTGTTTAAAGTGGGTTCAAACTAACGGAACTCGCCATCCTTTATATTTCATTTCATAATCTTAATCATAGTCTTGCTCTTACTTTTTGGGGGATTAACATTACGATTAAGAGCAAGATTACGTATAAATACTACGGGGATGTCTATGGGGAAGATTTTAGATAAAACGGTTAGCCGGAATATGTACTGGATTGGATAGAACAATACAAAGGTAGAAGTGCTGCTTAGTTATCTTTCCGTTGTCGGTCCGTAGAGCCGGAGGCTTT
This sequence comes from Ignavibacteriaceae bacterium, assembly GCA_046706145.1. Classification (GTDB taxonomy): domain Bacteria; phylum Bacteroidota; class Ignavibacteria; order Ignavibacteriales; family Ignavibacteriaceae; genus JBJKPP01. Next base: position 17,247 of record JBJKPP010000211.1, read on the forward strand.
TACGTATATATCATTCTCAGACGCACTTTCCCTAATTTGTTAATATGCCCGGCATACTTTTTAGGTCATTCCACAGCTTCACATAATTATCTAAAAATTTTGTTTAGCACACTTCATTCTTGTTAAATTGATCCAATACTTATATACACATCCAAGAAGGAACAAGTCCAGCAAGTTGATTTATCATGTAATAAAAAATGACAAAAGTAAGAACTGCGAATAATATCAAAATAATCCCTAATATTAAACGACCGTACCATGGTGTGTCTTCTTTATCATGTTCACTTAAATTTTCATTGTACATTTTTTTCACCTATTATCTTAGTTCGTGTAATGTTATACATTGACGGCTCATGCGCTTAGTATTTTTCTTTATACTAATATTTTTTTAAGCTCTAATTCACTTCCAGACACAAATCCTGTTACTAAAAGAATCTCTTTTTCATCTAAGGTTTCCTTGTCCATTAGCGCTGCAGCAAGTGAATTTAATTCCATTCGATATTTGTTTAACAATCTTTCGGCATCTTCGTGGCATTCATTAATAATTTTAAGTACTTCACTATCAATTATTCTAGCAGTTTCTTCACTAAATTCTTTTCGGTTATACCCACCCATAGAATTTAAATAAGGATTATTAGATTCAGAAAACTGAACGAGACCCAGTGCTTTGCTCATACCCCATCGGGTTACCATCATCCGGGCAAGGTTGGTGGCTTGTTCAATATCGTTCTCTGCACCTGTTGTTTTATCGCCGTAAACAATTTCTTCAGCAGTGCGTCCACCAAGCATTCCAACGATTCTAGCGCGCAAATAAGATTCTGTGTAGTTGTATCTGTCACTTACTGGACGCTGGTAAGTTACACCTAATGCATGTCCTCGAGGTACAATGGTAACTCTATTTACCGGGTCTGCGCCAGGTACAACCAGTCCAAGAATTGCATGTCCGCTTTCGTGATATGCAATACGCTCTCGGTCTTCTTTGCTCAATAATATTGAACGTTCGGGACCAAGAATAATTTTTTCAAGCGCATCCATAAAATCCCTTTGAGTGATCTTATCTTCCTCTCTCTTTGCAGCCATTAGTGCTGCTTCATTAACAAGATTTTTGATATCTGCTCCTGACAATCCGGGAGTTGTAGATGCAATTTCCTTAAGGTTAACGTCCGGAGCCAGAGGTACATTGCGTGTATGAACTTTTAAGATCGCTTCCCGTCCGTTTTTATCTGGAAGATTTACAACAACACGTCTATCAAAACGTCCCGGTCTTAGAAGCGCTTGATCTAGAACATTAGGCTGATTGGTTGCAGCTAAGACTATTACACCTTCTCTTCCTGAGAATCCATCCATTTCGGTCAGTATCTGGTTCAAAGTTTGTTCCTGCTCACTTGCCCCACCCACTGCGACAGTTCCACGAGATCGCCCAATAGCATCGAGCTCATCAATAAAAATGATAGATGGAGCATTTTCTCTGGCCTGCTTAAAGAGGTCACGGACTCTTGCTGCACCCACACCAACAATCATTTCTACAAATTCTGAAGCACTCATTGAGAAGAATGGTACATTAGCTTCACCTGCAACCGCTTTCGCTAGCAACGTTTTACCAGTGCCTGGAGAGCCGATGAGTAATACTCCTTTAGGGGTTGTACCGCCCAGCCTCGTATATTTTTGGGGATTCTTTAAAAAGTCAACTACTTCTTTCAATTCATTCTCGGCTTCATCAATACCGGCTACGTCATCAAAGTTAACGTTTATGCTCTTTTCCTTATCATATCTTTTTACCTGACTGCTTCCAAACATTCCCATAATACCTCCGCCCCCGCCTTGTTGCATTCTTTGGTACATAAAGAAGTAAAATCCAATTATTAGTATAGCGGGACCAAACATCAGCAGAAAAGACCAGAATGGATTTGTTTCTTCTTTAATTGGTTCTGCTCGTATAATAACTCCATTTTCAGTTAATAGGGTTTCAAGCCCGGGATCTATAAATGATGGTAATTCGGTAGAGAAATTAATTACCTTAACAGGTTTATATCCACTTTTAATTTGCTGAGTGTCTGTAGGTACAGTTACTGAATCAATAAAATTTCCGGTTATAGAAGTGCCCTTGCTGTAAATCTCTTTCACATTTTGTTTTTTTACTTCTTCTTTAAACAAAGAATAAGAAATTTTGGCTGGTTCTGATCCACCAATAAAATATTTCACAATTAAATAATTAAGGATGAGGAGACCTATAAACACAAGCCATATATTAATGGGAGGTATTTTCGTTTTTTGTTTATTGTCTTCCAGCGGATTATCACTCTTTTTTTGAGTATTACCATATTGTTCTGCTGCGTTCATAATAATTTCTCCTGTATATTATGTTTTAACTTTTGTTTCAATCATTAATGCCTTTGGATACTGTTTTTTAACTTCTTCAGCTTAATTGAAAAATGAATATGAAAGATGCCGATAGTTATCAATGCAATCCCTGTAAATACTGCAACTGTCAGCCCCGCAAAGAGCGGATTCAAAAGTAGAATGAAAGAAAATATTGCACCCATAATACCCGTGAAAAGAAGCCAGCCCCAGTTCGATACTCTGTATTTTTTTAATTCAATTGACCATGAAATATCCAGTATGGAACGGTAAAGGACTACAAATCCTACAAATAGTGGTAAAGTGATCATAGAAATCTGCGGATTCAGAATAAGTATCAAACCTATTATAAAATCAAGAATTCCAGCCGCTAACGACAATCCCCAGCCATCTAGTTGTTTTTTATAAATAATCGAAAAAATTATTTCAAGAATACCTGTAACAAAAAAAGTTATACTAAATAAGATGGCCAGTGAGAGATAGGTTGCCGCTGGTGTTGCAATTGCCCAGATACCAACAACTATGAAAATAATTCCGAGCACTAATGGAAAATACCAATGCTTTATAGCATCTTTTACTGCTTTGAAAGTATCGTTATACATTTATTACTCCTTATTTTTTTTGAATTGATAGATTTACTAATTCCTTGAGTCTCTCTCTTACTCAATTAACTCTTTTTTTAGTTACCTAATATTAAATTTTTTGCGTCCTCAGTATCAGCAAGACTCTCAAGTCTAGAAATTCTTGAAAACGAAAAACCTTTAAGTACATACTTTTTAACAATCAGTAATTGCAAAGTTTTGCTTAGACTGGATATACCAGCACGTAGTGCTGATTCCATCTCATTGAAAACATTGGGTAAGAAATAATAGATACCGGCGGCTGCCCAGCTATAACCGTCCTTAGTATCACTGAACTTTAATACTATGTCTTCGTCATTCATGGCTACACAAAGAGGTTCTTTATCATTGAAGTATCTTGTTATTGCAACAACCCCATCTGCATCCACCTGCAGCCGAGAATAGGTGATAAACTCAGAGAACTCATTCTCATTAAAAACCATATCCTTAGTGACAATAAGGAATGGTTCTTTCATAAGAAACGGAGCCATTACAAATAAACTATGCAGAGCATTCTCTGTGTCTTGTATAAATAATTTTATGGGGATTCCGAAATTATTTGTTAATGCGTAATGCTTAAGTTCAATTTCGGCTGGATCAATTACACAAAATACCTTTTCTATCCCGTTAATACGTCCAATTCTGATTATTCTTTCTATGGGGTACTCACCTTCTATTTTTGTCATGTATTTCGAACTCTTTAATTTATCTACCTTACTGTAGGAGCTATTGTTTGTACCAATTATTGCAAGGTTCATTTTTATATCTCATTAATTATTGCTGAAGTTAAGAATATTGAAATCCTTTTTAATTCTTCTTGAATATTGCGGTCAAAACCGTTAGCAAATGTGAGCGATCGAATGGCTTTGAAATATAATCTGTAAATCCACTTGATATGAATTTTTCCCTATCGCCTATCATAGCATAGGCTGTTACTGCAATTATAGGAATCTTAGAATAATGATAATCTATATTGCGAATCCTCTTAAGAGTTTCAACACCGTCTATTCCTTTTAAGTTTATATCCATTAATATCGCATCATACTTTTTCGAATTACAAATCTCAATTGCTGTCTGACCATCTGAAATATGATCTGTCCTCATATAGTCTCTAAGGTATAAAAGTATCAATGATGCGTTATCAGGATTGTCTTCCACTAGCAGAATAGTTATGTTATTAAGAGCTTCATTGGTTATTTTGTTCTCATTTGCGCTGCTACTGGAATCAAAAATTTTTTCCTCATCAATATTTGTGTATGGAAATGTAACCGTGAATGTTGAGCCGCGGCCCGCTTCACTTTTAAAATTAATTGATCCTTTAAGCAGTTCGACGTACTTTTTGGTTATGCTTAGCCCTAAGCCGGTTCCTTCAAATTTTCGCGAAAATCCTTCGCTGACTTGTCTGAAAGGCACAAAGATTAGATCATGATATTCTGCTGGAATTCCTATACCGGTATCGGTTATCTCGATTGAAATGTTTTTACCAAATACACTATCCTCTACTACTGATTTTACCACAATTCTGCCATGGTGTGTGTATTTTACTGCGTTGTCGACAAGGTTATTAAGTATATGAAAGAGGAGTTCTCTGTCAGAATTGAGATAAAGTTTGTCATCCTGAGAGATATACTCGATGTAAATATTTTTGTTCTTAACGATCGGAAGGTAAAGCTTTATAATTTCTCCAATAATTTCATTTAAGTTAATTTTCGAAATATTTATATGCTGTTTGTTCGCCTCTATACGGGAGAGGTCTAGAATTAGATCGAGGGTGGAAATTAATCTCTCACCGCTATTTTTGATGACTGAAACCATTTCAATATGGCTTGGGTCATTAAGTTCTTTCAATAGAATATCAGTAAATCCTAAAACACCAACCATAGGTGTTCGGAGCTCATGACTCATATTTGCAAGAAAGATAGATTTCAGACGATTAGATTCTTCGGCTTTTTCTTTTGCCTGAATAAGCTCGTTTTCAATGGATTTGTGTTTCGTAATATCCTGGTTTACGCCATACGTTTTTATTGTATTGCCGTTTCTGTCTTTTACAATATTGAACCTGACCGCTAGTGTCCCAAATGCACCATCAGCAAAAATAATGCGGTGTTCCAGCTCCCTGTGGTAATCTGGATTTGCAGTATTTACAGAATTCTTTATTACTTGACCAAATAGTCCATGATCATCACTATGAAAAAACCTATTTGCATAATCTTTTGATGACATTGTATAGCTGCCAATTTCATTTATGCTGCTACGCAGCATTTTATAGAACTGGTCATTGAACGTAAAAGTGTCTGAGACAACATCGTATTCCCAGTGCCCCATACTAGCCATCTCAAGAGCATCAGTTAGAAGTGATTGACTCGCTTGTAATTTTTCCTCAGTTTTTTTGCGTGTCGTAATATCCGTTAGAGAACCTAATAATAAAATAGTGTTTCCATCTTTGACTATCGGTATCTCATGCACCTCGAACCATACAGTTTCATTTTTATTATTTTTCATTTCAATTTCGTAAGGCTTTTGGGGCATCCCGGTTTCGAAAGCTTTTTTTGTTAATCCAATTCCTTTTTGGTTTACAGGATTATCAGTGAGTAATTCAGTCCATCTGATTCCATCTTTATCCGGGTCCGAATCAAATATTTGATTTGAATGCGGCGTTGCAAATTTGATGATGTCATCCGGGGTATGTGAATAAAATAAAATTGGACTATTCTCTAGGATATCACCTAATCTTTTCACTGCTTCTTTCAATATTTCAAAATATTCTTTTTCTTCAATTCTCTTTTTCATATTTTTGCTTTCATATTCTATAGGTACTTACTTATTAACTTCTTCATTTCCATTTGATTTGGCAGAAAGTATTTTCTCTAAATCAGCAATCCGCCCGTTCAATTCCTTAAGTTCTTCTTGAGTTACAACTTGAATATCACTCAGAACTTCACTAATGATTGCCCTGGTATCTTCTTCAAACTCCTTTTCTTTTTTCCCCATTGTTTGAAATATTTCTTTTACAGCCTTTGACTTTTTTTCTTTTTCCACTTGTTCTCTTTCTATTAGTTGATCTTCCGGAATTTCGACTTTATCCTTAGTTGAAGAAGCAACCTCCAGTCCAATGTTCATTCTTTTTTTGATTGTATCTAACATTTTCATCTCCTTTTCATTTTATTATTATAACTGTTCTTTTCCCTTCCGACTCACTATTCCAGGCGAGCTCAATGTTTTCAAGCTTTTCTTTCTGGATTTCTATTTTCAGTTCACCTTCAACGGCAAGCGCAAACGTCTGAGGTAAAATTTTAGTAAAAAACTCCATCACTTCTTTCGGTGAAAAGGTCCCGACACCTGAACCCAGTAATACAATGTCAGCACTACGTAAATCGCCGGAATTAAGTGCTATATTATAACCTGACAAATCACCAACATTAATAACCCTTACCTTATGAGGAATAAGATTAATCCCATTCGCTCGTATCGACTGAATTATTAATTCGAGAGGTCGTCCCCACAGATAATCTATTATTACGTCAATAGGGTACTGTTTATGTATTTCTTTTATTTGTTCTATAATTAAAGTCGCATCTTGTTTTAAAAAAATAATTTCATCTGCTCCCAGTATTTTCAGTTTTTGTAGCGTTTTCTCATTTCTTCCTGTTGCTATTATTTTTGAGGCTCCAAAGTGCTTAGCAAACTGCACAGCCAACTGTCCGGTTAACCCTGTTGCTCCATTAATCAATACTACTTCTCCTGATTTAAATTTCGCCCGAGAGAGCAACGCCATTACAGAGCCGATTGCTGCATTTGGTAGAGCTGCCGCAATGGCCACATCAATTCCCTCGGGCAATTTTGTATATCTATGCGTAGAGATGATTGCCTTTTCAGCCATCATGCCGGTTATACCCTGTGCATATATCCTGGATCCATCCGCTAAAACACCTACGCCATCGCTTCCCACAATTACTGGTAATTCTTGATAGCTTACATATTGCCCTGCTTTTGTTCTTAGTTTGTCAAAACTCTTTATCGCAGAGGCTTCTACCCTAATTAAGATTTGTTCATCGTTTTTTGGAACTGGCTCAGAGATATCTCCATAAACAGGAGCACTTTCTAAGCGATTTAATATTGCGGCCTTCATTATTCAGTTTTTCACTTATGTGAGTTTTAATTAGTCTACACAAGACATATCGAATGCCATATGCTAAAACATTAAAATGTCTAATTTTTCTTTAGATTTTGAATTATATACGAAAATGGTTGCTTAAATAAGAGCAACTGCTTATTTTAATTCCTTAAATAAAAGAAAGTAATTTTATATAGGTATTAAAATGAAGGGACTTGATGAAGATTTATTGTTCCTTTTGTCTATAACTGATGATGTAGCTGAAGTAAGAGACAAGGAGAATTTATTATATATAATTTTTCAAAAGCTACATAAGTTTTATGGGATCAAAGTTGGTGGGGGTTTACTATTTGATAAGGCAAAAGAAAATCTCGGATTAATTGTTATAAAAATTGAGGAAAATAAAAGGTTGAATGACTCAATGGTTTGGCTTCAAACATTTTCTGTGAATTCGATTCCCTTTAAAATTTCTCTTTCGCATCCTGAAATAACTTTGATTGATGCTGATCAGTTCTATTCAATGAAGCCGCAGAATGAAAAACAATTCTCAATGAAGGACGTTTTTGGTGAAATGCACATTAATAAACTATCCTTACTACCGATAAAAACAGGCGGTGAACTTATCGGATTCCTTATCTTAGCTTTGGAAGGGACTGCTCTTAATGAAAAAGATGAAGACTTTTTACTTCGTCTCGCGAGCCTTGTAGGTTCAGTATATGAAAATATAAATGCTTATGAGGAATTGCATCGTAAGGAAAAAGAAAAAGAATTACAGCTTGGCTTAATTGCAGATCTACTTGCAGTCAGGGAAAAAGAAGCTTTTTTTGAGAAATTGGCAATGGGTACTAATAATTTTATCCCTTGTACTTATATTGCAATACATGTCGAATATCCACCCATGAATATATCCAGCACAATTTCACTTATCAAAAATGATAAAGATCAGTTCAAAATGATACCCTTAACAAGAAACATGACATTATTATTATTAGCATTAAAATCAAAACTAAACGGAAAGGACCGACAAAGTTATTTAGAAATAAACGGTGAACCTTTCGACAAACTTTGTGAACAATTTTCGCATTTAAGACAGTTAAACGAGAAAAACTCAATCAATTCCCTATTAGTTCGTCATTACACACATGAAAATTTAGGTATGTTAACAGTTATTATGGGGAGACGCCTTCCATATTTGAGTCCTAAAAGAGAACCAGAGTTGGATTTAATGTTTGAGCAAAATAGAAATTCATTTTTTGGAGTAAATGAAATTTATCTCGCTATGAATCTATTACCTTTTTTAGGTCTGATTCTATCTAACTTTTTTGCTTTTGAAGAAATAAAGATATTAACTAAAAATCTGGAACAAGAAAAAAGCTTCTTGTTGGATGAAATAAATTTAACGAATAATATTCAGGAGATAGTCGGAAATAGTAAGCAAATAAACTACGCATTAAATAAAGTGAAACAGGTTGCTCCTCTGGATGCAACAGTTTTGATTTTGGGAGAGACTGGAACGGGTAAGGAATTAATAGCAAAGGCAATACATAATTTATCTAACCGGAAAGGGAATGCCTTCATTACCGTTAATTGCGCTGCTCTTCCAGCTCAATTGATTGAATCTGAATTATTCGGACATGAGAAAGGAAGCTTTACAGGAGCTATAGAAAAAAGAATAGGAAAATTTGAGGTTGCTAATGGAGGGACTATATTTTTAGATGAGATTGGTGAGTTACCGCTGGAAATCCAAGCAAAACTGCTACGTGTTTTACAGGAAAAAGAGTTTGAGCGTCTTGGCGGTAAGAGTACAGTTTATTCTGATGTTCGTATTGTAGCTGCTACGAATCGAAACTTAGAAAAAGAAGTCGAACAAGGAAAATTTCGTAATGATTTATTTTTCAGATTAAACGTATTTCCTATTATTGTTCCTTCACTTCGTGAAAGAAAAGAAGACATACCTTTGCTAGTAAAATATTTTATAGATAAATATTCCAAAAAATTAGGGAAAGATCTAAAATCAATAAAGAAAAGTGACTTAGATATGCTCGTGAATTATAACTGGCCTGGAAATGTCCGCGAATTGGAACATATTATCGAGCGCGCAATTATTGTTTCAGAAGGCACAAATTTGAATTTTGAAAGACTATTTGATGGGAATCTGCGACAAACCGAATCAGATATTAAATCATTTAAATCATTGGTAGAAATTGAAAAGGAGCATATTATTAGTGCGTTAAAAATAGCACAAGGAAAAGTAACGGGTGAAAAAAGTGCTGCCCAGCTTCTGGGAATTAACGGAAAAACTCTTGGTTCTAAAATGAGGAAACTTGGGATTAGGAGAGAATTCATAATTACTACTGATATTAAGTGAATTGGATAATATAAAGAATATAAACCTGGAGACGCATGAATATTATTCCCTTCTTTTAAGCTGTCAAAAAGAATGTGTGAACTCACTAATTCATTTACTAAAAAGTAACTATTCAGAATTCTAAAAATAATTTGCAAAAATTCGCACTAGGCTAGGCATACTTTTTGTTCTATAAATTTTATTCACAGTAATTCTAGAGGGCAAAAAAGATTCTAGAAACAATTTGATTCAAGAAAAATTAACATTAAATATTTTCGCAATTTTGAGGTAAATAAAATGGGAAGTCGCGGGATTGTTACAAACTTAATTATTTATTTGATAATCGTTATAATTGGTTTATTAAGTGTTTATCTTGCATATGCTATACCAAAGCACAAGAGTAAAAAATAAGATACGAACGACAAGAATATGCACCATCCCTAAGGTATCTACCTATAATCTGGTGCCCAAAATCTGATTAATTCTGATTAGTTTGGTAATCTTTTAAAAATCGAAAGCCCCAAAACACACGATTTTGAGGCATTTAGGGTCGGAACGGTGGGATTTGAACCCACGACCACCTGAACCCCATTCAGGTACGCTACCGGGCTGCGCCACGTTCCGAATAATTAGTCAAGCTTAGATAAGATAGTTTCTAGAACTCCTCGGATTTCTTTAAGATCTTTTTTGATTGAACCTTTTTCTTTCTTGCCTTCAGTGTTTTTACTTGCACTAGAAAACAAATCCTCGCTCATCTCTTCTTCGTTATCCTCCACAAAACCATTTTCATTTCCTAAAATATTTCTTGCACCCTCAATCGTGTATTTCTTATCTCTCAAGAGACCTTTGATTTTCATTATTAACTGGATATCTTTGTTAGTATATATCCTGTTGCCCGCCCTGTTCTTTTGAGGATTTAACTGCTCAAACTCGGTCTCCCAATATCTAAGTACGTACTGTTCAACATCGGTTATTTTGCTAACTTCGCTAATTGAATAGTAAAGTTTTTTTATGGAAAGGTCTTTCATATATTTAAGTTAAATTCTAAGAAAAAATAATTAATTCAATATATATAAGCAACTAAACGGGAAGAATATTAATGCAACTTTAAGTATTTATGCTAATGCATTTTCCCTATTGATTATATCAACTAATTCTGTAATGTCATTTAGTTGATAATCAGCACCGTGCGATTCAGTATTAAAAGTGTCTCCATATTTTGCAAATGCAGTTTTCATTCCTATTTCTCTTGCCCCAACAATATCCCGTTCAGCCCAATCCCCGACCATAATAGCTTCATTGGCTTTTACACCCAGATTTTCCAAGATCTTGTGAAAAGGAGCCGGGTCTGGTTTTCTTTTCTTAGTGTCTTCGAATGTAACCACAGAATCAACTATGTGATGAAAATTTAAAAATGCTAATCTTAGCCATGCTTCTTTGGCAGGTGCATCGGATACAATCCCCATTTTTATCCCCATCTTTAGTAATTTTATTAGAGTTGAGTAAACATGAGGATATGGGATTAAAGCAGCTTCTCTTGCTCTGCGATAGGCTACTATCCCAGCAGAAAGTATTTTATAATCAATCCTATTTAAAACTCTTTTTAAAAATTCATCAAAAACTTTTTGGTATTCTATTCCCTGTTCTTGATATATTTCTTCTATTATTTTATCAGCCAGTTCAGGCGTTATTTGTAGTCCAGCATCCATCATAGCAGGAATTGCTTCTTCAATTGCCCTTCTCTTCCAACGCATAAAATCTACCAGGGTATTATCAAGGTCAAAGACAACTGCCTTTATCATTATTTCCCCAATTTCTCATTGATAAGTTTTGTTAATAAGTAGACACCAGCAAGATAGCTATTTCCCTTGAAGCCAGAGATATAACCATTACAAGCTAAAGCAGTTATAAGATATTGTCTAAAGTTTTCTCTAGTAACTAAATGAGAGAGATGAACTTCTATTTTAGGCATATTTAGAACATCCAATGCATCTCGAATTGCAACCGACGTGTGAGCATATCCTCCAGGATTGATTATAAGACCTTCAAATTTCCCGTCTGCTTTTTGAATTTCATCAACAATTTCACCTTCTGTATTTGATTGAAAGAAAGTAAAGTCAATTTCTTTAAACTCTTCTTTTAGCAAGTCTTCAATTCCTTTTAGTGTTAAAGTTCCATATTGACTCTTATCCCTTTTGCCTAAAAGGTTTAGGTTTGGACCATTAATTACTATGATTTTCATTTTACTTCTGCCATGTCTTCAATTACTTCTCTAATTCTAGGAGTTACAAAAATTTTATCAATTCCTAAATCCTTTAAGGCAGCAGAAAGAATCATAATTTTTTTTTGCAAATTCGTGAGTTTATTTATTACGATTACTTTGTTTTCTTTCAGAATACAGTAACCACCTTTGAAGTCCCCTTTTTCAAATCGAACTTCAGCTCCCAATTGGCGAGCAAGCTGTTTAAGTTCTTCAAGTATTTCTTCGAATTCTTTCTCTTTTATTTTCATCATTCCCTAACTTTTTCTTAATGGTTTGAACAATACAAAATAATAACCGGCACAGTATAATAATATCTCAATTATTGAGAAACTCCCGAATACTTTAAATCTTTTTATGATTAAAGTAATTATCTCGTTTACAGAAAACGAAGTAGAGTAGATTTCAGAGACCATTCTGAAATCAATCGTTGTTAAATATAATTCCAAAGGGAGCGTTGCTAAAATTATTACTATAATTATAAAAAACCAACCATTATTCCTGACATTTAGTTTTGATGTTAGAGAAAACAATAAGAATGATATAAGAAATAATAAATATAGAATTATCTGTAAAGTTATAACAGGATATAGGACCTGTAATACTACCTTTAGGTTAGCTTCATTAAAGATGGATCTTAGTACAAAATCTTTTTTCTCAAATAATTGATAGCTGAATACCATTCTCGATGTATATGTTCCCACCCAAAGTGAACTAAATACAAGACTTAGATAAGCGAATATTTTAGTAGTTTTGGTATAGTTATTCATTTTACTTGAAATTTTCTTATTAAAAAATAATCAAAAATTATGATTGTTTCTTCAATAGATGTGGGAACCAATACGGTTATATTGTTAGTTGCCGAAGTCGATAAAAACGCCAATAAAATTATTCCTCTCTACAATGAACAGAGGATACCTAGAATTGGAAGAAACTTAAAAAATGGAAGTGAAATAAGTGCCGATAAAATCAAAGAATTATTTAGAATAATCCATGATTACAAAATCATTATAGATGATTTTAAGTCTGAAAGGAATTTTTTAACTGCTACAAACGCTCTTAGAATTGCATCGAATGGAAAAGAAATAATTGACAGAATTATAAGTGAATTTAATATTGAGGCACAAATTGTAAATGGCGACACGGAAGCAGAGTTGTCATTTTTAGGAGCTACATTTGAGTATGATGACACCAAAAATAGCCTTGTAATTGACATAGGAGGCGGCAGCACAGAAATAATTTATGGAAGAAGGACAAATATTGAATTCAAAAAAAGCACTCATATCGGCGTTGTTTCCGCAAAAGAGAATTTTCTAAGGAGTGACCCTCCCCTACCGAAAGAAATGAGTAATTTATTAACTAAATTGGATGGATTATTTAAAGAATTTCCAGTCGAGAAATTAACTTCAAACAAAGCCATAGCTATTGCAGGAACACCCACTACTTTAGCCGCTATCAAGGAAAATCTTATAGAATTTGATGAAGACAAAATTGAAGGTCATATACTATACAAGAATGATATAAAGGATTTGATTGAAGAAATATCGAGGTTGACCAGTGATGAAATTTTAATGAAATTTAAATCTGTTGTGCGTGGAAGAGAAGATGTAATTCTAGCAGGAACAATTATATTATTTTTCGTCATGGACAAATTTGGATTGGAAAAGGTGAAAGTGAGTACTAAAGGAATTAGGTATGGCAGGATTGTGAAGGAAATCTTTTAACGGTTACAGGAAAAAGTAACACACAATATCGCAGAGGAGGCAAATCCCAAAGGGATAACTTTCTGAAAGTTACATGAAGAAATCTATAGTATACCAATTATTTAAAGACTACCCCAAAAACGTATAAGTATCCGAACACTACAGCAAAAAAGAAAATATCAAGAAGTAAGCTATATAATACATTTTTAGACTGAACGAAATTTCCAAACCCATTCAATACAAAACACGTTATAACAATTAAAGCTTCAATTGCCAGAAGCATGTATGCTAATCCCTCTTTGAGCTGAAAAGGACCGGGATTAACATCAAATAGGTATTTTCCAAATACAATCAGTTCTACTGGAAAAACTACTAATATACCAGCTATGAGTGGCAGCAGTGAATATATTAAAACAGCAAAATTGTCTTTTATTCTGGTTGAAAGTCCAAATAAATAATTTAGATATGTCATCGACAAGCTGAATACGAAAACTAGAATTCCGAATATGATTACAAAATAAATCAATCCCTTAAACGGATTCTCCAGCAAGGAAGTACCCTTAGTAAAATATAGTTGAGTAAAAATCGAGAGTATAAAAAGCTGTACCGAAGAAAGCAGCAATATTACAAAAATAAAATTTTTATGCTCAGCATAGACAATCTTTTTAAAAGCAGCCGTTGGGCTGTCTAAAAGTAAAAGTAGCATAGACCCAAAATCGATGTTATATACTCTGTCTCTTAAATATGCCTTACAATTGCTGCAGGTTAATGCATAAAAAGAATTTTGGGCTTGACAATTCTTACACTCTACTATGTTCTTCATTTAAGATTTACCCTTATGCCAAGCATTGGCTGACTTGTATAATTGTTTTGGTTTACATTAAAATCAAATAATTGGGCGTCAACGTAGGCATCCACAAGATTTAGAAGATAAGCAATCCCCATGTAAATTGTAAATAAGTCCCGCTGGTCTCGATAAAAATTCCTTACATTCTGATATTTTGTAAGGTCTGGGTTTTCATAAAAAAGTTGTTGATAATTTTTATATCTGTCATTATTCCATTTCCAGCCCAAATACAAAGCAATACCGATTCCCCAAATAATAGGGGCTTTGATATATGATTGGTTATAAATTTGTCCTAAACCCGGAACTACAGCGCTCATAAGCACAGCTTGCCATGGAGATTTTTGCATTACAAAAACAGAATCATCAGAAGAGTTAGTATTTTTTTGCTGACCAAAAGAGGTAAAAGATATTAATAAAAGAAAAATGGAGATTTTAGTTATATGTCTTATTAATAATCTCAAAAAGTTCAAAAAGCCTTTCAAATTCTTCGTTGGAATAAAACTCTATTATAATTTCTCCGGAACCATTTTGCTTTTGTCTGCACATTACTTTAGTTCCGAATATCTTTCTCAACTTATCTTCAATATCTCCAATATATGAAGAAGTTGGAAGGGAAATACTTTGACCTTCTTTGAACTGACTTTCTGGCTTTTTTTCTTGAAGAGAATCTTTTACAAGCTTTTCAACTTTTCTTACTGTTAGATTCTTCTCCATTATCTTTTTTAATAGGTTTAATTGCAAAGCTTCATTAGGAAGGTTAATCAGTGCTCTGGCGTGACCTTGTGTAATATCTTCACTTATTAAGCTATCTTGTATTGGCTGGGGAAGTTTTAAAAGCCTGATAAAATTTGCGACTGTAGTTCTATCTTTGCCGACTTTTTCAGCTATCTGCTCCTGGGTAAGATTACATTCATCCATAAGTCTTTTGTAAGCCTGACCAATTTCTATCGGGTTTAGCTTTTCTCTCTGGATATTTTCAATTAAAGCCATTGCCAGCAGAGCTTCATCAGAATCGACTTTAATTATGTATGCTGGAATTTCTCTGTAACCAATATCCTTACAAGCTTTTAACCTTCTTTCACCTGAAATAAGTTCATATCCTACACCTTCTTTACGTCTGACGGTAATAGGCTGAATTAGTCCATTTGATAGAATTGATTTCTTTAATTCAATAAAGGCTTCCTGGTTAAAGGTTATTCTTGGCTGGTAAGGATTGGGTACAATAGAATCGATAGGAATTTTTGTGAGAATGTCTATTTGTTTCCCGTCATCATGCTTTAATTCGGAGAAGTTAACAACTTCATCGGAAGTACCTTTAGCATTTTGATTTAGTAAAGCATCAAGTCCTCTTCCTAATCCAGGCTTTATCTTACTCATACCACTTTTTCTTTCGCTTGCTTCGATTTAGCGGAATTCCTTTCTAATAGTTCTGATGCTAAGGTTATATAATTTTTTGAGCCGGTTGAAATGGCGTCATACAAAATTATAGGTTTTCCAAAACTTGGCGCCTCTGAAATTCTCACATTTCTATTAATAACAGT
>JBJKPP010000212.1:0-2468 GCA_046706145.1 Ignavibacteriaceae bacterium
TGTATCCTGGTTCGCTGACATCACCCCATAATTCCATGGTATATCCATCACGAACAGAATTTTTTATGACCGACATAAATACATTTAGCGGAACGTTGAAATAATGTTTGCTGTGCCACCAGTTGTCCGGTACATTATATTCAACCCAGGTATAATACGGACGGTCTGAAAAAGAAACTAGTGCCACATAATTGTTGAGATCTAACTTAACGACATTTTCAAAATATTCTTTTGGCGTCATTCGTTTTCCATTAACAGTAATTGTTTCAGGCGGTTTACCCATATAATGATTTAATATTGTTTCCACTGTATTTTTTACAACTGTTGTATCCCAGGCATCGGATTTCTTAACAGAATCCAAATAATTCTTCAACTCCGCATACAGTTTTGACTGGTCCTGAAATGGTTGGCCATTCAATAAACCCGTGTAATCTTTCTCTGGAACAATTCCATGTTTTTTCCAGGAACGTACAACGGCTTCTGCTTGCGAACCTTCTCCAAAAGTTTGGTCACCTCGAGCCTTTACAAAACCTACAGCCTTTGCAACATATTCCCAATATACAGTATACATCTCTGAAAATTTCATTTTTCTTTTTGTTAATCGATAAACTTCAGATTCCAAAAAAGAAGTCGTTGAATAACACCAGCATGTTCCTGTATTTCCTTGAGATATCGGCGGGTTGTGCCAGTATTGTGTAAAATCGGTAACTGACTTCGGTGCATCAAATGCGCTGAAATCCGGGGCAATAGTTTTAGGAGTTGCCGTATCCTTGCTATTGTAATATTTCTTAAGAGAAGTCATTATAGAGTCGAAAAATTCATTCTTTTGTTGAATGAAGAATGCAGTATCGCGGTGTGCGATTTGGGAGAAAGCTGCTCCGTTTAAGAGCATAAAAAAAGAAACTGCAAAAAGTAATATTCTTTTCATAGTTGTTCCTCAAGATTTAATAGAAGTTGATTCACTAAAGAAGCACATGTTTCTGTGCATCAATTTTACAAATTAGTAAATCCTTTTTTATGTTAAAAGAAATTCCATTTCATAAAGATTAATTTATTTCTTAAACGGAGATGAAAAATACAGAGTAGAAAATTTATTGAGAAAGGCGGAAAAAGAAATTATTGCCCATCAATTTTTATCAGCAATGGGTTAAATGCTTTTGATAATATCATAGCTTTGTCACCTACCTTTAATTCTTTTGCCTCCTGCTCCGTAGCAATAACTTTAACTATATTCTTGCCCACTAAAACGCTTACAATAAATACAATTTCATCTCTTTCAATTCTTAAAACTTCACCAACAAATCTAAATTTCCCGCTGATATAATTTTCTTCAAAAACTTTAGACGGATTTCCTTCGTTTATAATTTTACCTTTGTTTAGTCTAACAACCCTATCAGACATTTTGAAGATTTCAGGAATATCATGACTAACTAAAATAGTTGTGAGATTAAGATTCTCATGCACCTTCAAAATATAATCCTGGAGTTTTAATCGCATTTCGGTATCTAAAGCAGAAAGAGGCTCATCCAGAAGTAAAACTTTAGGTTTGCGTACAATCGCTCTTGCTAAAGCAGCTCTTTGTTTTTGGCCACCGGAAAGTGTTTGGGGAAATCTATCCTTCAACTCATCAAGTTCCATTATTTCTATTATTTCCTTTGCTTGAAATAAATCTTTCCTATTTCCCAAAGCATATTCGATGTTTTGAGCAATAGTCATATTTGGAAACAAAGAATAATCCTGAAAGACAAATCCAACTTCCCTTTTTTGCGGAGCAAGAAAATATTTTTTTTCTGTATTAATCCAAGTCTCACTTCCAATTTCAACTTTTCCTTTTTCAGGATTAAGCAGGCCAGCTACCATTCGTAATAAAGTGGTCTTCCCTGCTCCGGAATGCCCTTCTATTGCGATAAAACTTCCCTCTTCAATTTGCAGATGAATATCAAGTGGTAATTCCCCTTCCGAAGTTTTTAACATCTTATATAATTCAAGATTTATCACAATTTCCCCGATTTCAGATATTTATCGTTGATAACAAAAACCGTAAGTAAAATTATAAATGTAACGGTAAAGAGAACTAAAGCATAAATGTTTGCATTGTGATAGTTAAGAGCCTCGACTTCATCGTAAATTGCTAATGACGCGACCCTCGTTTTACCCGGTATGTTACCGCCAATCATTAATATTACACCAAATTCACCAATTGTGTGAGCAAAGCTTAGAACGATTCCGGTTAAAAGAGATGGTTTAATATTAGGTAATAGAATTCTAGTTAATGTTTTAAATTTCGACTTACCCAATGTATATGAAGCTTCTTTTAGTGAGGTTGGCAAACCTTCTAAACCAGCTCTAATTGGATTAACCATAAAAGGCAAACTGTAAATCATAGAAGCTACGACTAATCCTTCAAAAGAAAATACCAACCGGATGTTGAAAACCTTTTCTATGAAACTTCCAAAGAAATAATTAGG
>JBJKPP010000213.1:0-8484 GCA_046706145.1 Ignavibacteriaceae bacterium
ACAAATGACTTAAAATTAAAAATTATTAATCCTGAAATTTTTTTTGCTACAATATATTTCTGTAATACATCCTTATTGGAATTGTGCGAATGAATATTTTAAATAATTGTCTTTATATTATACCAGCATATAACTAATATTTCCCAATTAAATTAATGCTAAGTTTAATAGTTAATGCCGATGATTTTGGCTTTTCAGAAACTGTAAATGATGGTATAATAAAATCCTTTAAGGAAGGAATAGTTAGATCAACATCTATAATGGCAAATGGGAAGGCTTTCGGTCAAGCAGTAGAACTTGCAAAAGAAAGTCCAGGTTTAGATTTAGGTATACATTTAACATTAGTAAAAGAAAAACCAACCCTTCCATTGAATCAAGTCACATCTTTAATTAATGACGAGGATGGGTTCATGAACCATGCAATGACTTTTGCCAGGAAGTACTATTTAAACAAAATTAACCTTGAGGAAATACGTTCTGAACTTGACTCACAAATAAACATCGTACTAAAACAAGGGTTACAGATAAGTCATATGGATAGTCATCAACATGTACATATGTTTCCAAGTATTTTAAAAATAGTTCTGGAGTTTTCAAAAAGGTACAAAATTCCATTTATTAGGTTTCCCAAAGAACACTTTGTATTCTCAAATAATAATAAAAATGCTGTGAGCAAAAACATAAAGGTCAAGCTCTTAAATTTTCTTTGTGGTATTAATAAAGGGAAAATATCTTACAGGACAGATTATTTTACTGGATTCTATTTTGATGGTGATTTAAATGAAAAGAATTTACTTAGGACTTTAGAGAAATTACCGATTGATGGAACTTGCGAGCTGATGTGTCACCCTGGTCAAGAGGATAAAGGCGAAGGTGTAAGCTACCACACTGGACAAGAAACTCAAGCATTGATGAGTCAAGAAATAAGAGACTTTATATTTAAAACAAAGATACAACTCACTTCGTTTAAAGAACTTTACTATCAAAATTCTGACAAAGATCGTTAGATTGTTGTGCTTCCCTTACATGCCCTGTGTTGTGAGTGTATTTGTTAATTCTATATAAGTAACTTTCAATTATCTCAAAATGGGATTATTTTTTGTTCGTATACACTTTTGCTTTATAGGAAGTTAAAATTTATTGACCAGTAGCTATTTTTAGCATTGTTCATGGCATAAAATATGAGATTTAACCTAAGTTAATATTTTTCTTCAATTTTTTTTAAGAAGATAAAAAACCTAATGGACGTTTCGATAGTTGTTCCAGTTTATAACGAAGAGCAGTCGGTAGAACCTTTGTACCTGGCTCTTGTAAAGGCCATGAGCAGAATGCCGTATTCTTATGAGGTTCTTATTGTTGATGATGGTAGCTCTGATAATACTTTATCAAATGCTTTGAAGATAGCTAAAAAAGATTCGCACTTAAAAGTTGTAAAATTAAAAAGGAATTTTGGTCAGACTGCTGGTCTTCATGCAGGTTTTCAAAATGCAGAAGGACAAATAATAATTACTATGGATGGAGATCTTCAGAATGATCCTGACGACATTGGCAGAATGATTGAGAAGATTAATGAAGGGAACGACATTGTCCTTGGTGTAAGAGAAAATAGACAAGACAAACTAATATCGAGGAAAATACCTTCTAAAATTGCTAATTGGTTAATAAGCAAAGTTACAGGTGTGCCAGTAAAGGATAACGGTTGTGCTATTCGAGCATACCGTGGAGAAATAATAAAAAAATTTCCTATGTATTCTGAAATGCACCGTTTAATGCCAGTAATTACAGCTTTATCGGGAGCTAAATTTGAACAAATTAGCGTCAAGCACCATCCCAGAAAATTTGGCTCATCAAAATATGGATTGTCAAGAATTTATAAAGTGCTAATTGATATGGTAGCCTTAAAAGTTATTTTCACTTTTTTTAATATGCCCCTTTACGGATTTGGCCTTTTTGCAGGTATTATTAGCTTTTTTATGCTAGTAAGCATGGTATTTGGAGCGGTTCGCATATACATGTATCCGGGCGATTCTCTTATAATACCAATGGGGAGTGCAATTCTTTTAGGGTCGCTGGCGATTTTTCTTCTTTTTCTAGGAATAATTAGTGAAATGAGTTATAAGAGTGGGGATATAAAAATTGAGAAAATTCTTCAAAGTAAACTTTTGAATAACAAAAATCTTTATATTTTTGGACGGAGAAACTAATATGAAGTCAGAAATTGAGTTGTCTATAATCATATCCGCATCATGGAAAAAAAATCATGAAAATGTGACTGAACTTTATAGAAATTATAAAAAAGATGTTGAAACTACTGGGATGTCATATGAGTTCATCTACGTTTTAGATGCTGAATCAGTAGATATTATTGAGGAGCTAATTAGGCTAAACGAAAGTGGTGAAAATATCAAAATTGTAAGGTTAGCTAAATGGTTTGGCGAAGCCGCTGCTTTGAATGCTGGTTTTGAACAAAGCGTAGGAAAGAAAATATTAACCCTTCCGGCTTATAAGCAGATTGACGATAAGGAAATTCCTGCTATAATAAATTCATTTGTTGGTTGTGACATGCTTATAGCTAGCAGGTCGCGCTCAAAAGATAATTTCTTTCACAGATTACAAGCGAAAATATTTCATTTTTTGATAAAGTTATCTTTGGGAATGAGATTCAGTGATTTGGGATGCAGTGTTAGAATTTTTAACAGAGAAATTTTAGAAGAAATATATTTGTACGGTGATCAACATAGATTTTTGCCCTTAATTGCTAGTAGATACGGATTCAAAGTTAAAGAGCATCAAGCTTCTAGTTATTTTACAGACGCTCCAAATAAGATTTATTCTGTGGGGCATTATACTGAACGTATAGTTGATTTCATTTCTATATTTTTCCTAATCAAGTTTACAAAAAAACCACTAAGATTCTTTGGCTTTCCAGGTTTTATTGTATTCTTAGCAGGTCTGTTGATGATATTGTATCTCTTCGTGGAACGAGTATTTTTTAGTATTGGATTGGCGAATAGGCCAATCGTACTTGTTAGTATTTTGCTTATTGTTCTTGGTATTCAATTATTTGCAATTGGGCTTGTTGCAGAAATAATAATATTTACACACTCTAAGGATTCAAAAGAATATATCGTAGAGGAGGTTATAAATAAGCATGCAACCACCTCCGTTGATAATTCCGGCACCGTGAAAATTAAAGAAAAAGCACCATAAGCTATTAAAAATTCTAGATATAGTAGTAAAATATAATACTAATTTTAACCCTGAAGATTACATGTTATTGAACTTACGCATCCCGCATACCTGAATTGTTTCCAAACTTTTGATTTTATGATAGCATTTTTCAATGGCAAATTTCTTCCGCTTGAAAAAGTAACTATATCTCCTTTTGATAGAGGATTTCAGTATTCAGATGGCGTTTATGAAGTTGTAAGAGCATACAATCGTAAGTTATTTAGAATAGAAGATCATCTGGAAAGACTTGAAAATAGTGCCAGGGGGATATACTTAAAACCTATTGATAGAAAATTACTTAGAAAAATAATTTACGAATTGATAGATAGGAATGAAGGATTAATTAAAAATTTTATCGTCTATATTCAAGTTACCAGAGGAGCATATTTTCCTAGAATCCACGCATTCCCACCGAATTCAACGCAACAGACAATCTTCATTTACATAAATGAGATTAAAAGAAAGAAAAATATAAATAATGGAGTTAAAGTAATATTAGGGAAAGATATTCGTTGGGAGAAGTGCAATGTAAAATCAATTTCGCTGTTGCCAAATATTTTATCTAATCAAAATGCTTTGAAAAATAAGGCATACGAAACAGTATTGGTTAAACGTGGTTTAATTACTGAAGCGACACATTCTAATTTCTTTTGTGTGAAAGATAACATTGTGTTTACACCACCTCTTACAAATCATATTCTGCCTGGAATTACAAGAAAGGTAGTACTTGAAATTTGTAATAAATTGAAGATTAAAGCTGTGGAAAAAAATATTAAAGCAGACACGTTAAAATCATTTGATGAGTTTTTCCTTACCAGTACCGGTGCTGAAATTAAGAGGATAGTTCAAGTAGATAATTGGAAAGTAACGGAGCCTGGCAGAATGACTTCTCAATTGATAAATGCTTTTGGTGATGTTGTGAATAATGAACTGAACCTTAAAAGGTAGAATATATCTTATTTGAGGTAAAATAGTACTATTCCATAGACAAAGGTCTCACAAAATCATTTTCGACTAATTGTAGGTTGAACTTAGAAAAAATTCCTTTGCTAAATATTCAATATTTCTTATATTTAAAAGTTAGGTTATTTAAAGCCATCTCACTCAGCACATTCATAACAAAAATGAGGAGTTTTTGAGAAAGTCTCACTCTAGTTTAAAAGGTCTTTCCCATGGAAGCCATTTGTTTCGATTAGTTTTAATTTCTATATTTTTTTGCAGTTTGGGTTTCTCCGCGTATTCGATTTTTTATCTCTTAAACTCTTCAGACTCTACTCCCTCTTCGTTAAAATCCGAAAACACTCTTTTGAAACAGGAACTTAGTAATATGGTTTCAAGGTATAAAATCTTAAATGAAAGAATTGAGGAACTGGAGAAATCCGGCAAAACTCTTAGAACAGCGGTTGATCTTCCGCCTGTTTCGAAAGATGAATTAGAAATGGGTGTTGGTGGAGGTTATTTTGACAACTCTATAGATTTTGCCTCTAATGATGCAAGGCAAGAATTGGATAAAGCAGAGTCTATGATTGATGGGCTTTCAAGGAAATTGAAATTTGAGAAAGAGCAGTACACTAAAATATCTTCAAAGCTAAGAGAAAATGAAAAGCTGAGCTATGCAATTCCTGCTATAAGACCATGTACAGGAATGATATCAGATGGATTTGGCATGAGATTTCACCCCATCCTTCATATATGGAGAATGCATGAAGGGGTGGATTTTGTTACTGATGTGGGAACTCCTGTTCACGCAACAGGCAATGGGACTATATCATTTGTTGGAATAAAAAGCGGTTATGGTCTTACTGTAGAAATTGACCATGGATTTGGATATCGAACTGTCTATGCCCACCTTTCTAAAATTCTTGTTAAAAAGGGGCAAAAGGTCTTGAGAGGGGATGTTATTGCTAAAACTGGAGATTCCGGCCTATCCACTGGCCCCCACCTTCATTATGAAGTGGAACATGACGGTATTAAGGAAAATCCGGCGGATTTTTTCTTTGATGACCTTGCTTTTTTTGAATTAACGGCCAAAAATGAGCGGAATTGAAGGCTTTGTGATAAAACTCAAAAAGTCTTAAGGAACAAATTTTTGACTATATTTACCGTTTTTTTATTAGTAAATTTATTAAATGATTTTTTCCACACTTTCACGGAACAAATTTTCTCTCCCTGCAGTCACAAGAATATTACTATAGTATATTTTTTAACAACCTTTTAAGTAAAAAGGAGATGGTATAAATTGAAAATAACAAAGCAATTTACCAATAGAGAAAGTAAATCTTTGGACCAATATCTGCAAGAAATTGGCAAGGTTGATCTATTGACCCCGGACCAGGAAATAGAATTAGCAAAGAGAATAAAGAAGGGCGATAAAGCAGCTCTGGAGACTTTGACAAAAGCTAATTTGAGATTCGTGGTTAGTGTTGCCAAGCAATTTCAGAATCAAGGTTTGTCATTGGGTGATTTGATCAACGAAGGAAATCTTGGCTTAATGAAGGCTGCAGAGAAGTTCGATGAAACCAGAGGATTCAAGTTTATCTCCTATGCAGTGTGGTGGATTAGACAATCTATTATGCAGGCCATTGCTGACCAGTCTAGAATGGTTAGACTTCCGCTTAATAGAGTTGGTTCGCTTAGCAAAATTGGGAAAGCATATCGCGATTTAGAACAAGAATATGAAAGAACCCCTACCACTCAAGAACTGGCGAATATTCTAGAGATGAGCCCCGATGAAG
Source organism: Ignavibacteriaceae bacterium (assembly GCA_046706145.1). Classification (GTDB taxonomy): domain Bacteria; phylum Bacteroidota; class Ignavibacteria; order Ignavibacteriales; family Ignavibacteriaceae; genus JBJKPP01. The sequence continues at coordinate 5,967 of JBJKPP010000213.1, forward strand.
TTGCTTATGCTCTGCAAATTTCAGGAAGACATGTGTCAATGGATGCACCTTTTTCAGGTGATGATGATAAAAATAGTTTAATTGATGTTATTCCTAATGATCAACAGCCGGCACCTGATATTAAATTAATGAGCGAATCGCTTAAGAATGAAGTGGCTAATATTTTATCTACTCTTTCTGAAAAGGAAGCCGAAGTTTTAAGATTGTATTTTGGAATCGGATGTGAAAGGTCTGCTACTTTGGAAGAAATAGGTGAAAGATTCAATTTGACTAGGGAAAGAGTTAGGCAGATTAAAGAAAAAGCAATCAGAAACTTGAGACATTCTCCTCAAAGCAAAAAATTAATTGCTTATCTGGGATAGATAACTTTATATATTTAATTAAGGTTGATTCGAAAAATCCAAATTTATTTAATTGAATCAACCTTTTTTATTTTTAAACACCCATACTACACATCGAACAATAACAACATGACGAAGTAATCTGCAACTCAAGCACAATTCTATTTTCATCTCATTCAAATCATTTTTTCAAGTCGTGTAAAAGTAAGGTTCAAAATCTAAATAAAGCATATCAAATTTTTTACAATTTGTTGTGTGAATTTCTTTTACCATTGAACGGTTCTCACAATCCTTTGGTTTTTAATCACAGGTAAATTTTTTATATATTGGCACGAGCTAAGCAATAATTCAAGCAAGTTTGATAATAGGATTTTGATATGAAAAAAGACTTTTTCTTTCTGGGGTTAGCGGTTGGAGTTTGTATTTTCTTTTTAACAAGTGAAGTCATTCAAAAGCAATCAGAAGTAAATAATAATGATTTTCCTCAAGGTTACAGAATTGTTTCTCCGTATATTCCTAAAAAGTTAAGTTTCGCTGGGGAACCTGTCCCGCTATCGGATTTTGATATATATGAAAGAATAGACAGGGAATTTATTGTTAATACATATTGGCATTCGAATACTATTTTAATGATTAAACGCGCTAATAGATGGTTCCCAGTAATAGAACCGATATTAAAAAAATATGATATACCTGATGATTTTAAATATATTGCATTGGTTGAAAGTGGACTTGAAAATGTTACTTCACCCAAAGGAGCAACTGGTTTCTGGCAGTTTACTGTTGGAACAGGAAGAAAATATGGATTGGAAATAAATGATGAGATTGATGAAAGATATAATGTTGAAAAATCTACAGAGGCGGCTTGTAGATTTTTTCTAGATACTGATTCACTTTTCCATAGCTGGACTATGGCGGCAGCTGCCTATAATTTTGGCGTAAATGGCTTAACACAGCAAGTAGAAAAACAAAAGTCAGATGACTATTATAATTTGGTTTTGGGTCAGGAAACCGAAAGATATATACCACGTGCCATAGCTATTAAAGAGATACTCAAAGACCCCAACATGTATGGTTTCGAAATTAAAAAGAACCAACTGTACAAACCATTAACTTACTATACGGTAAGTATTGATACCTCGGTTTCTAATTTGGCGGATTTTGCCATCCGGTATAATATTAATTATAAGATATTAAAATTGTATAACCCTTGGCTGAGAGATAATTATATCGATAATGCAAAAGGGAAAACATACGTTATTAAAATTCCCAATGGTAAGTTAGATGAATTTCCTGATTAAGCAATAATCAACTTAGAAAAGACTAATCATAATTTAATTTCAAGTGTGTGATAATGAGTAATGCAGAAAAACAACGTCTTAGTGATGATAAAAATTGGAAAAAATGGGGTCCATATTTAACAGCGCGGCAATGGGGAACTGTTCGGGAGGATTACAGCTCTCATGGAGATGCCTGGTTTTATTCTACTCATGATGAGGCCAGAAGTAAAGCTTATAGATGGGGCGAAGAGGGTATTGCAGGAATTTGCGATGAGGATCAACTAATCTGTTTTGCATTAGGATTTTGGAATACTAAAGACCCAATAATAAAAGAGAGATTCTTCGGATTAACAAACTCTGAGGGGAATCATGGAGAAGACGTCAAGGAGTATTACTACTATTTAGAAAATCTGCCTTCTCATTCTTACATGAAGATGCTTTATAAATATCCTCAATCAGAATTTCCTTATTCGCAGCTTATTTCTGAAAATCAGAAAAGAAGCAGAAATGATCCCGAATTTGAACTTGTTGATACAGGTATATTTAATGAGGACAATTACTTCGATATTATCGTTGAATATGCAAAAGAAGATGTAAATGATATTTTGATAAAAATCACAGTCTATAATCGTTCCAGAGAAGAATCTTCGTTGAATGTATTATCTCAATTGTGGTTTCGAAATACTTGGGCCTGGGGGTATGATGATTATAAACCAACTATGTTTTCAAGAGCTAAAAATGTAATAGAAATTGAACATAGAAATTTTGATAAGATGTTTCTTTATTCTGAAAAGAATGATGAAACATTGTTCTGTGATAACGAGACAAATATTGAAAGATTGTATAATGTTGAAAACCAAGTCCCTTACTATAAAGATGGGATAAATGATTATCTAA
>JBJKPP010000214.1:0-15830 GCA_046706145.1 Ignavibacteriaceae bacterium
TTTTTCTTCCTTTCACAAACAATTTCTAGTCATAGTATAAAATGAGTCTTAAGCTTGTCTAAATATTTTTAACAAAAAACATAACCAAAATAAATTGAAATTTGCATTTTAGATGTCAATTCTCAAGCTTATATTTTTTTCATTTCAGTGTACCAATCACTTGATTGTTCGAGCATTTTGTTTATTCTTCCCACTAATTTGTGAGGGTCAGTCAAATCGCCTTCCAACAAAAGAGCGGATTCAAATAACTCCTCAACAACATTTGTTATAAATTCATCTTTGGAATTTACTTTGAATACCTTTAAAAGGTTTCGCACTAATTTATGGTCTCTGTTCACTTCAAAAATCTTTTTTTGAGGCGAGGCCATGTCCTTATTTGTCATCCTAAGAATTTGCTGCATGTGGGAAGACATTGCATCATCTGCATTTACCAAAACTGCAGGACTTCCGGATAGTCGCTTTGATTCCTTTACCTCTTTGACCCTGTCTCCCAAGATATCTTTTATTCTCGAAAGCAAACTGTCAAAATGTTTTTCGTCGTCTTTGCTTAAATCTTCGAATTTTTCTTTCTTTTCTTCAACATCCTCAAATTTTTCAAGGTTCTTTAATTCAACTGTATCAACTGATTTTAAGTCGTGTTCCTTAAATTTTCCAACAGAGCTGAGTACAAATTCATCTAAGGGGTCATATAAATAGAAAACTTCTAATCCTTTGTTCTTAAATATTTCCAGATGCGGGTCCTGTTCAATTGCTTCTCTACTTCCGCCAGATGCATAATAAATTTCTTTTTGGTCTTTCTTCATCCTTGAAACATATTCTTCAAGCGAAGTCAGTTCTTCTGATTTCTCATTGTTTGAAGAATTGAACCGAAGCAGCTGAGCATATTTTTCCGCATTTGTAAAATCTGTATATCCTAATTTGAATACTCTGCCGTGCTCTTTCCAGAATTCAAAATATTTTTCCGGTTCATCCTTGGCTTTTTTAATCAAGTAAGATAAAACCTGGCTGGTTACATTCTGAGAGATTTTTGTGAAAATTATGTTTTCCTGCAAAGTTTCTCTCGAAATATTTAATGGTAAATCCTCAGAGTCGACAACTCCTTTTACAAAAGCCAAATATTCCGGCAGCAAATCTTTGTTCTTATGCTGAATCAAAACTCGCCTTACATACAAATCCAGTCCGTAATCATCTCTGTTAACCCCAAATAAATCAAAATTTTTCTTTGGAATGAAAAGAAGACTTCTAAATTGAATCGGAGCATCCACTGAAACGTGAATTACATCTGTCGGTGGTTCGTTATCATAAGTCAAAAATTTATAAAATTCATCGTATTGCTCTTTTTTTACAGAAGTTTTGGGCTCTCTCCAAATTGCTCCGATAGTATTAATTCTTTCTTTTTCAAGATAAATAGGAAATTGTATAAAGTTCGAGTGTTTTTTAATAGCATTTTCAAGTCTGTATTTGTCAGCGAATTCTTTAGCGTCTTCTTTTAAATGTATTTCAATAGTAGTTCCTCTTTTTATGGATTCACTTAAATCCGAAATTTCGTAATCCCCCAGACCATTGGAACGCCATTCAACTGCAGGTTCATTTGCTTTGAAAGATTTCGTTTTGATAATCACTTCCTCTGCAACCATAAACACGGAATAAAAACCGACACCAAACTTCCCTATTATATTGTTTGCGTCTTCCTTGTGCTCTGAAAGTTGCTTTATAAACTCAGCCGAACCAGATTTAGCAATTGTTCCGATGTTGTTTATTAGCTCTTCTTTGGTCATACCTATGCCGGTATCCGAAACAGTGATTAGTTTTTTCTTCTCGTTAAAGTTAACTTTTATTTCAAGCGGCAAATCACTATCTAAAATTTCACTTCCCCTTGTTGATTCAAAACGAATCTTATCTAGTGCATCGGAAGAATTTGAAATAAGTTCCCTTAAGAAAATCTCTCTGCTTGTATAAAGTGAGTGTACAAGTATGTCCAATAATTGTTTTACTTCCGCTTTAAATGAATATTTTTTTGTCGCTGTTTCTGCACTCATTTTATAACTCCATGTTTCTTTATAAATATTTTCGTTTTATAGTTATTTGAATATTTAATTGTTTCAGTATTTTTATTATTTCCTTAATTCAGCAAGTCTTTCGAATAGTTTTTTCTCTTCTTTCGAAAGTTTTTTAGGAATCTGCACAATGATTCTTACAAATAAGTCGCCTTTATCATCTATGTTTCCGTTTTGTGGTAATCCCATTTTCTTGAGCTTTAATAATTTTCCATTATCTGTTTCTTTTGGTATAACAATATTTATTTTTTTATTATCTAAAGTTCTGATTTGGATATTTCCGCCCAAGACAGCAGTATATAAATCAACATCCAGATTATAGTATAAATCGTCTCCTTTTACCTCATAAAAAGGATGATCGATTATGTGCACATTTAAATATAAATCACCTTTCTCACCGCCATGCCTTCCGGTGGAGCCCATACCGCGCAACCTGAGCCTTTTACCATCATGCGTACCCGGTTCGATATTTACTTTAATTGTTTTTCCGTCCACACTAAATTGTTTTTGAGCCCCATTGTAAGCCTCTTCAAGAGTTAGGTTAAGATTCGCTTCGTAATCAGAACCCTTACTTGCTTGCGAGAATGGTGAACCTTGAGATGCAGCTCTATGTCCACCACCAAAAAAGCTTTCAAAAAAATCCGAAAAGCCACCCATGTTACCGAAAATATCACCCATATTTCCCTCAAAGCGATAAGAACCTCCACCACCGCCGTGTCCAAATTGACTGAAGATATCATTCATTCCATTGGCACCAGCACGTTCATACTGTTTCCAATTTGCACCAAGTCTGTCGTATTTCTTTCTTTTTTCAGGGTCACTCAAGACTTCGTTGGCCTCGGTGATTGCTTTAAATTTTTCTTCAGCTTCTTTGTTCCCAGGATTTTTATCGGGATGATATTTTAATGCAAGTTTACGATAAGCTTTTTTGATTTCCTCTGTGGTTGCATCTTTATCAACGCCTAATGTTTTGTAATAATCTTTAAACTCCATAAAATTCAATCCTCCGAAAAAACAGAAACTAAGTAAACTCCTAATGGGTAAATTTAATGATTTACTTAAAAAATTATAAGACCAGAATATACTGAAAAGGGTAACCCGTAGAGTTACCCTTACTCAAATAAGTTATGTCCGCAAATTATTTAAGTGTAACAATTAGCGAACTTTTATTTCTATTTCTTTGGGCTTAGCTTCTTCCGACTTCGGAATATTAATGATCAATTGTCCATTCTTAAACTCAGCATCTATTTTATCTTCTCTAATTTTCTGCGGCAAAGCAAAAGAACGATAAAATTTGCCAAAGGTTCTTTCTATTCTGTGGTATTTAGAATTATTCGATTCTTTTTCCTGTTTACGCTCTCCGCTAATCGTTAACTGTCCATTACTGTACGATATCTTAACATCTTTCTTATCAATTCCAGGAATATCCATTTTCAGTTTAAAGTTATCATTGTCTTCATATATATCTGCCAAGGGCATCCACTCTGCGTTTTCGAAATCAAGATTCGCAGTTTCTCTATCGGACCCTACTCTTATTCCAAAAGAATTTAACATCCTGTCAAATTCTCTTTCGATATCGAGCAGGTCCTTTGCTGGATTCCATCTTACTAATGCCATGATAATCACTCCTTTCTTTAATATTTTTTATATCAAATATTGAGGATACGTAATTAAAATAATGCGATGGAAAAATCATTAACTAACTTTTACTTCAATTTCTTTTGGCTTTGCTTCCTCAGATTTGGGAAGTGTTATGGTTAACTGACCATCTTTAAATTCAGCCGTTATATCATTCTCTTTTACCTTTTTAGGTAAAGCAAAAGTCCTAAAGTATTTTCCGTACGACCTTTCAATTCTGTGATACTTTGAATCCTTCGATTCAATTTCCTGTTTGCGCTCACCGCCGACAGTAAGTTCACCATCATTATATGATATTTTGATGTCTTTCTTATCTACTCCTGGCAAATCCAATTTAACTATAAAATTATCATCGCTTTCTGAAATATCTGTTAGAGGAGACCAAACAGAACTTTCGTAGCCTTTTTCTGAATTATTTGCTTCGTCAATATCAAAACGGCTTCTTACATTTCTAAATAACCTATTGAACTCTTTCTCGAGATTTGATAAATCCCTGGTTGGATTCCATCTTATTAATGTCATTTTTACACCTCGTTTTTATTCTTACTTGACTATTACTTAGCATATATTATGCCATTCATAGTAATCCCTATAATTTATTGATTTATAATAAATTATAAGAAATTTGGTTATATGGTTAATCTGTGATTTTATGTCAATTTAGTTATAAATATGACAAATGGAGAACTCTTTTGGCAAAATGTGTGAAAAATTATCATAGTAGACCTAGTTTGCATGAGATATTGAATTGTTTATGGGCGTTTTATTATATATTTTTGCAAACTTATTTAGTTTGAAATATGGGCCAAAAAGAAGACACAATTGCCGCAATTGCTACCCCGATAGGTATAGGAGCAATAAATATTATAAGGGTCAGCGGCACAGGTGCATTTGAGACAGTGGATAAAATTTTTGTAGGTAAGAGCAAAATCGCCAACTCCCCCACTCATACAATTCATTATGGCAATATAGTAAATAAGAAAGGTGAAACTATCGACGATGTTCTAGTTTCGGTTTTTAGGAATCCACATTCTTATACCGGTGAGGATTTGGTAGAAATAAGCACGCATGGAAATCCACTCATAGGGAATGAGATCTTAGAATTGTTGCTTAAAGATGAAATTAAGCTTGCCGAACCGGGGGAATTTACAAAAAGAGCATATTTAAACAATAGAATTGACCTTGCACAAGCTGAGGCAGTAATTGATGTAATATCATCAAGAACGGAAGCTTCCTTGAGGGGAGCCCGAAATCAGCTAAATGGTTTGCTCTCACAGAAAGTAGCAGAATTGAGGGAATCGTTAATAAACGCATCATCTTTTGTTGAATTAGAGCTTGATTTCGCTGAAGAGGACCTGGAATTCATAAGAAAAGACGAGCTACTGAAAAGAGTTAAGTCCATTATTGAAGAAATCGATAAGCTGCTTTTAACTTACTCCTTTGGTAAAGTCATAAAAGATGGTGTTAATGTAGCAATTGTTGGAAAGCCAAATGTTGGAAAGTCATCACTTTTGAATTATATTCTTAAGGAATCCAGAGCGATTGTAAGTCATATTCCAGGTACGACAAGAGATGTAATTAGAGAAGATGTTACCATAGATAGCGTCCTGTTTAGAGTTTATGATACGGCTGGAATTCGAATTTCCGATAATGAAATTGAAAAAGAAGGCGTACTTAGAAGCAGGGAAGCCGTTAAGAATTCAGATATAGTCTTGTTTATGAACGATGTTGAGCAGGATTATGCATATGGTATAGAGAAGGAAATTACTACACTAGTAAAGAAAGAAAGGATAATTAAAGTACTCAATAAAATTGACAAAAATGACTTGGGAAATGGTGATTTTGATGTAAAAATATCTGCTATAACAGGTCAGGGAATTGACACACTCTTTTCAATTATGAAAACAAAGGCAATAGGTAACACTTCTTATAGTGAAAAATCGGCAATAGTATCGAATCTTAGACATTTTCAGTGCCTGCAAAAGGCAAACGAAAATTTGCGAAACGCTATAGTTTCAATTTATAATAATTTGAGTGGAGAATTTATCTCTGTGGATTTGAGAAATGCAGAAAATAGTCTTGGAGAAATCATCGGAGTAGTAACTACGGATGATATTCTGAATAACATTTTCTCCAAATTCTGCATTGGAAAGTAGTTTCACGTGAAACTTGAGGCTGAATTTAGAACAAGATTCTGTTATTAAAGTTGAATCTCGAATTCCGAATTCTTGGTTTTATTTCATAAATTTGCAAATTGTTTCATGTGAAACAAGGAACAAACATAAAGTATGTATTTTGACATTATAGTTGTTGGTGGTGGTCACGCCGGGATTGAAGCTTCATATGCTGGAGCTAAAATGGGTTGCTCTGTTGGTTTAGTAACTATGGATAGGTACGCCATGGGAAGGATGTCCTGCAATCCTGCAATTGGCGGAACAGCTAAAGGTCACTTGGTAAAAGAAATTGATGCTCTTGGCGGAGCTATGGGGCAAATAGCGGATAGGACGGGAATTCAGTTTAGAATATTAAACCGCTCGAAAGGTCCTGCCGTGTGGTCCCCAAGGTCTCAGAACGATAGGAAAATGTACTCCGAAGTAGCCTATGATTTTGTTAGTAGCGTTGAGAATTTGACAATTGTTGAAGATGCCGTTGTTGGCGTAATTGCGGAAAATAATAAAATCGTTGGGGTAAAAACTAAATCGGGGAGAGAAATAAGCTGCAAAGCCTTGATCTTATCTTCCGGGACTTTTTTGAATGGTCTGATGCATACTGGTTTGAAATCGACGCGAGGAGGAAGATTTGGCGAAAAGTACGCAACCGGGATCACCGAATCCTTGCTGAATCTCGGATTTGAATCTGGAAGATTAAAAACGGGAACTCCACCCAGGTTAGCAAAAAATTCTATAGATTGGGGTGTTTTGGAAAACCAGCCAGGTGACGAAAATCCCCAGCCGTTTTCTCATAGAACAGATAAAAATGATTTTCCATTCTTGCCGCAGCTTCCATGTCATATTACTCATACAAATCAAGCTGTGCATAGTATTCTGGAGACAGGCTTTAGTCAATCTCCTATGTTTACAGGGTTGATAAAAGGGGTCGGACCAAGATATTGTCCATCGATAGAGGATAAAATTGTCAGATTTTCAGATAAAAAGCAGCATCAGCTTTTTCTAGAACCCGAAGGATTGGATAGTGATTTAATTTACCTAAATGGATTTTCCACTTCTTTGCCTGCCGAAGTGCAAATTGAAGCTATCCACAATATAAAAGGACTTGAAAAAGCTGAGATGGTGAGAGCCGGTTATGCAGTTGAGTATGACTTTTTCCCACCACATCAAGTGGACTTAACTTTGGAAACCAAATTATTAAAAGGCTTATATTTTGCAGGACAAATTAACGGAACATCTGGATATGAAGAAGCTGCTGCCCAGGGTATTGTTGCGGGAATAAATGCAGCCGCCAAAATTTTTGGCCTTCCGGAGTTTGTTTTGAAGAGGAGTGAAGCATATATAGGTGTGCTAATTGATGACCTTGTGAGCAAGTCAACCGAAGAGCCATATAGAATGTTTACGTCCAGGGCGGAGCATAGGTTGCTCCTAAGGCAGGATAATGCAGACATTAGATTGAGTTCGTTTGCTTTTCAATATGGCCTGATTAGTGAAGACTTTGATAAATATGTTAAAAAGAAAGAATCATCAATAAAAAGATGCATCGGTTTTTGCAATGAGACGAAGATTTTTTCAAAAGAATTGAATGAGCTTTTATTGGAAAAGGATTCCTCAACTGTAAATTCTGCTGAGACCATTTCTAAATTATGTAAACGTCCAGAAATAACACTTGAAGATTTGATTAACATTTTAGATGAGAATGAGTATCCACTATTGGCTGAACTAAAAGCCAATACAGAAGTTTTAAACCAAGTTGGAATTGAAATTAAGTATGAGGGTTATATCAAAAGGCAACAAGAAACTATTGAAAGATTAGAAAGATATGAGCATAAGAGAATTCCTTTGACTATGAATTATTTGCTAATTAAGTCATTATCGACTGAAGCAAGAGAAAAGCTTGAAAGAGTAAAACCACGCTCGATAGGTCAGGCTTCCAGGATATCCGGTGTTACACCATCTGATATATCAATATTACTAGTTCATTTAAAAAATTAATAGAGGATAATATATGGTAGATGTTCAAGAACAGTATCTTAGGGAATTAAATCTCCTCTTTTGGGAAAATGGTATTAATCAGGACCAAATGAAGATGGAGCGTCTTGCATACTTTGCAGAAATATTATCTGAAAAGAATGAGTCTGTAAATCTGATTTCTAGAAAAGACATAGACTCTATTATAGAAAATCATATTTTCATTTCAACTTTCATAACCAGATATATACCAGAGAAAAGTTCTTACTTCTTGGATATTGGAACAGGCGGAGGATTTCCGGGTATTCCAGTTGCAATTATGCATCCTGAGCTTAAGGGAGTTTTGGTAGATTCAACCAAAAAGAAAACAGACGCAGTAAAAGAATTTGTGGATAGATTAAAATTGGGTAATTTGTGTGTAGAGAATTCAAGAGTGGAGAGTGAAGACTTTGTTGCTAAGTACAAAGAGAGCTTTGATCTAGTTGTAAGCAGAGCCACTGTACCTTTGATTATACTTCTTCGGTATGCATTACCGCTTCTAAAGCAAAAGGCTTACATCATGGCCCTGAAAGGCGGTGACCTTGAAGATGAATTTAAAAAGGCAGAGCTGAAGTACAAAGCGCACATAAAAAAATCAACAACTTATGAACTAGGCTATAAACCATCAAATATTAGAAATCGTAAAGGGAAAAAGTTGGTAGTATTAGAGGTTAATAAATGAGCAGTTTAAGTTCGTCGGATTTATTTTCAGAAATTAGTGCACTCTCTACCGAGCAGAGGAATCCTAGGAGTATGAGCATTGATTCTTTTCCAATTTCAGAAATTCTGAAACTAATTAATGAGGAGGATAAAACCGTTCCTTATGCAGTAGAGAAAGAGATTCCCTATATCGAGCAGGCAGTTGAATTGGTGGTTAAAGCTATTAAAATCGGTGGAAGGCTGTTGTATTTTGGTTCTGGAACAAGTGGTAGAATGGGTGTGATTGATGCAGCAGAATGTCCTCCTACATTTGGAACTCCCTATGATATGATTCAAGGTTTTATAGCTGGCGGGAAGGAAGCCATGTTCCGCGCGCAAGAAGGAGCTGAGGATTTAGAAGAGAACGGAATGAATGATGTTTTGAAAATCAAGGTAAACAAGAAGGATGTTGTTTGTGGTATTGCCGCAAGTAAAAGAACGCCGTATGTTCTGGGGGCTGTCAAGAAAGCAAAAGAGATTGGTGCCACAACACTTTTTGTGACGTCGAATCCAAGAGAAAAATTTAATATAAAAGAAGTTGATGTTGCCATCTGTCCTTATGTTGGCCCAGAGGTAATTATGGGATCAACAAGAATGAAAAGCGGTACTGCTCAGAAATTGGTTTTGAATATGCTTACTACTGCTTCAATGATTAGATTGGGAAAGGTCTATGAAAACATGATGATCGATCTTCAAATGACAAACAAAAAATTGAAAGAAAGATCAAAGAGAATAGTAATGACTATTACGGGAGTATCATACGAAGAAGCAGAGAAATATTTGGAACAATCTAAGGGACATGTTAAGACAGCTCTTGTAATGATTATTGCAAAAGTGTCATTTGAAGAAGCACAAAAACGAATTGACAAAGCTGATGGTTTCGTGAGAAGAGCAATAGAAAATAACTAAAGAATTGATTTTAAAGTTAACTCCTCCTAAGCATACTGCCAACAAAATAAAAAATTCTTGGTGTTTAATTTTTCACATTTCATTAGCGACAGAACACTTTTATGTAGCAGGAAATGATATCTTTACTGTACCTCTCATTAGGATAAAACATATTGGACAAAGTTTTCTTCCGTTGTAGGTTTAACTGTGGCCAGGTTTTAATTAGGTATTTCAGTGCAGGGTTTGACATTACATAGCAGAAGTAGTTTTAGAAATACTTTATCTGAAACTGATAAAGATTCTGTTCCAACTACTACTGCATCATAATTGAGAAATATATTTGACTGGCTGGTTAGTCAATATGTAGATTTTGGGAAATTATATCTAAGACTTATCGAGATAGAATGGCATTCTTCAATAATCGCTTTATTCATCAACGGGTAGTTGGTAAAAAAGGCTATTAACAAGCCGCTCACAGAATATTAGTGCGATTATATTAGGAGGAGCCATCGGATGTTTTGTGGGGCAATTAGTTTGTGACCATGGCATTCAGTCTGTAAGTCAAAGTAACGATGACGTTTAAATCAACTTTTCCTTCCCGATAAAATAAATCCTATATTTAAGCAATTCTTTTTAAGGATATAACTCAAAGGAGAATGCGATGTTAAGATTGACAATTAAATTAACTACCTTAACAATTCTATTTATAACATTTAGTTTATGTGCTCAAAATAAAAATTCAGAAAATGATACTAAGGATCTTGCTGCAATTGAAAAACTCCATCAGAAAGAACAAGAGGCTTCGTTAAAAAATGATTTTAAAACCTTACGTTCACTTATCGATGATAATGCTGTGGTAATGCCTAATGGCCAGGATATTGTAGAGGGAAAAGACGCTTTGGATGCTAGTTTTCAAACAATGAAAGCGGCAATGTCTGATTACGTTGTATTAAAATACAAGATGGATTTTCAAGAAATAAAAGTTCTTGGAAATTATGCTTATGAATGGGGAACTATAACCGGTGCTTCACGAAAGAAAGGCAGCGATGAAGTTTACAACACTTCATATAAGATTATGAGAATTTTGAAAAAGGAACCAAATGGCGAATGGAAAGTTTATAGGTCTATGTGGAACAGTGATCCGGATAATAGTTAACAACACTGTCCTTTAGTTACAAAATAAACCTGGTTTTTGGGTTTATGAAAAGTATGTTTGAAGCCACAGTTTGGTTTTGATCTGTTGAAGAGTTGTCTAATTTATGATAACTTAACACAGAATTTTTGATGGAATCCTCTGTTGTACAAAATATTCTAAGACTTCGTTCGATTGATCTTTTATTTCAGGAGATCAAGAAGGGGATAACCACGCTTAAAATTTCACCTCTCTCCGGCTCGCTTAAAACATTTATAATTTCTGAGCTCATAAAAATAGAAAACCAACTCGTCGTACTTTTCCCGAACGTTCAATCTATTGCGGAATTCAACGTTGAACTTGATGTTCTCGGCGTTTCCCAACATGTAGTCTCTATTACCGAATACGAACCCGATTCAATTCAAGAGAGATTAACAGAATTATCCCAGAGGAAAAAATTTATTTTAATTTCTACTTATCAACTAATCAGAGAAAGACTACCGTCAAAAAAGTCATTGCAAGATAAAACCACAAAAGTAGAAACAGACGGAAGTATTTCATACGATGAACTTACAGGATATTTAAATCTGTTGAATTACCAGAGAGATAGATTTGTGGAAGCACCAGGGGATTTTGCTGTTAGAGGTTCTATAATTGACTTCTGGTCCTATAGTGAAAAGAATCCTGTGAGATTGGAATTTGATGGAGATTTCATTGAATCAATACGTTACTTTGACCCTGAGAGCCAGCGCTCAATTGAAGATATAAAAAGTGTAAATCTGTCTGGGGCTTTATCTGAAGAGAAAGATTATTCGGCAAATATTTTCGAATATTTAAATAAGCCAATAATTTTTTCTTCTTCTTTCGATTTGAAAAAAGAATTTCTAAAAAACGATTTGCAAGAAGATATTTCCTTGGAGAGTTCGGATTCTCTTACAAATCAAGATAGTGTAAGATGGATATTTGAGGAAGCAATAACAAACGTAGATAGAAGATTGGATTTGGGTTTTATTGATACACCAACAATCAATTCAAATTATAAAGTTCTGGAGAGAACCCTAAATGACTTTGGAAAGAATGGATTTAAGATTTTCATAACTGCAGAAAATGATTTTCAGCAGCAGCGTTTGCATGAGCTTCTGGGTGAATTGAAAATTGATGATTCCGAATTATCAGATATTTCAGAATATATAGAAAAGGGTATAATTAAAATTAGTACTCTTGCAATAAGAAAAGGCTTTCTGAGCAAAGCTGAAAAATTTGTTTTACTGACTGATTATGAGATTTTTAACAAGCCTTACCGGACGAAAATATCAAGCAAGCGAAAAGCAAAAAAATCTAAAGCAGGGACTTTTGCTTCGATTAAAAAAGGCGACTTTGTTGTTCATGAGGATTACGGCATAGGTCAATTTGTTGGCCTAGAGACTATAAAAATTGGTGAAGTTAATCAAGAAACGATGAAGATTTTGTATAGCGAGAACGGGGTCGTTTATGTAAACTTAAACTATCTAAACCTTGTTAAGAAATATTCTTCCACAGAAAATTTAGTCCCAAACCTTTCTACACTTGGTACCTCCGATTGGGTAAATACAAAACAGAAGACCAAAAAGAAAATCAAAGAAGCTGCTCGTGAATTAATTGAGTTGTATGCAAGGAGAAAAGCAACCGAAGGATTTTCATTTAGTCAGGATTCTGTTTGGCAAAAAGAATTAGAGGCATCTTTTCTTTATGAAGACACTCCAGATCAGGAAAAGGTTACTTCTGAAGTTAAGGAAGATATGGAAGCTAAAAATCCAATGGACAGGCTAGTTTGCGGTGACGTTGGATTTGGCAAAACTGAAGTTGCTGTTAGGGCCGCGTTCAAAGCTGTACAAGATGGAAAACAATCTGCTGTTCTGGTTCCAACAACAATTCTTGCGGAACAACATTACAATACTTTTAAAGATAGGCTGTCACAATTTCCAGTTAAAGTTGAAGTTTTGTCCAGATTCCAGACTAAGCGAAGACAAAGTGAAATTGCTAATGAGCTTACTGAAGGTAGGATAGATGTCGTTATCGGAACCCACCGGCTTCTATCAAAAGACATAAAATTCAAAAACTTGGGTTTATTAATCATTGATGAAGAACATCGTTTTGGTGTTATGGCAAAAGAAAAACTCAAGTCCATGAAATTGAATGTAGATACATTGACTTTAACTGCCACACCTATTCCAAGAACCTTAAATTTATCTTTGCTGGGTGCACGGGATCTTTCAATAATTGCAACACCTCCACCTAATAGGCAGCCAATTTATACAAATGTATCAACTTTTGATATTGTTAAAATAAAAGAGTGGATCTTTAATGAACTTAATAGAAAAGGACAAATTTATTTTGTTCATGATAGAGTTCAAACGATAGATAAATTTATGGCTTATTTAGAAAAGCATTTACCTGATGTAAAAATTGGTATTGCACACGGACAAATGAAACCTTCGCAGCTTGAGAAAGTTATTCACAAATTTCTCAATAAAGAATACGATATTCTCCTTTCAACAAAGATAATAGAATCAGGTATCGATATTCCAAATGTTAATACCATTATTGTAAATAGAGCAGACAAGTTTGGCTTGGCAGAGCTTCATCAATTAAGAGGAAGAGTTGGGAGGTCTAACAGACAAGCTTTTGCTTATTTTATTGTTCCGTCGTTAGAAACTATTAGCAAGAAAGCTTTGCGAAGATTGCAGGCAATTGAAGAATTTACAGATGTTGGAGCAGGGTTTAATATTTCCATGAGAGATTTGGAAATACGTGGAGCAGGAAATTTGCTGGGAACAGAACAAACAGGATTCATTAATGAGGTCGGTTTTGATTTATATGTTAAATTAATAAACGAAGCCGTAGAAGAGTTAAAATATCAAGAGTTTAAAGAAGTATTTAAAACTCTTCCTAAACAGGAAGAAAGGACAGAGCCTACAATCGATACTTATTTTGAAATTGGGATCCCGGAAACTTATATGCCAGAACAAACTGATAGGCTGAATTTTTATACAGCTCTTTATTCAATAAAAACGATTGCTGAGTTAGAAGAACTTAAGGAAGAAATGATTGATAGATTTGGACCGTTGACAGAATTAGTTTCCAGATTAATATCTTCAGCTGAATTGAAATATTATGCTTCTTATGCATTGTTTGAAAGGGTAATAATACAAAGGAGAAACATATTTTTAATCCTACCCAAAGGACAAAAGGAAGATTATTATAAAAACAAGTTTACTGAGTTGATGAAGTTTATAATGGAAGATTATAGAAATACTATTAAATTTAGTCAACAAAAAGAAGTTTTAAAATTGGTGATTACGAATAACTTTGATGACCCCCAAAAGTCGTTGGATTTTTTGATTGGATTTTGCAAAAGAGTTATTGATTTGTTCAATGCAAAAGTTAAGGAAGAAGTTGCAGAGGAAGTTTATAATTAGTTAAAGTAACTATAAAAAATGAACATAACATTTATAATTTTTAATGATATGACTTTGCTGGATTTTTCTGGCGTCTATGATACTCTATCAAGAATTAAGCTTTTAAAATTAAGATCAGATTTTTCATGGGATATTTGTTCTTATACTGATCTTGTAAGGGATAATCATGGTTTAAGAATTGTCCCAGACAAAGTCCGTAATGATTTAAGCGGCTACGATGCGATAATTGTTCCCGGCGGGTTTGGTACAAGGTCTTTGCAGAATGATGAAAATTTTCTGTCATGGCTTAGGACCGCAAAGGACGTAAAGTATAAAATATCAGTTTGTACAGGCAGTTTGTTATTAGGTGCCGCAGGTTTCTTGAAAAATAAAAGGGCAACCACGAATTTTAATTCTTATGAATCACTTGAGCCTTTCTGTAAGGAGGTAGTTAAAGAAAGAATAATTGAAGATAAAAATGTTATAACCTCGGGAGCTGTTTCCTCTTCTATTGATCTGGGTTTGTATTTATGTGAAAAGTGGGTGGGAAAGGAAGCAAAAGAGAAAATCAAACAGACGATAGATTACCAGAACTGACCAGTTAGTCAAATAAAAAGGTTCTTAGGATGAAAAAATTATACATTTTTTTAATTTTTGTGTTTTCTCTTTTCCTTATTCAAAGTTGTGGAGATAATAACATAAAGGTTCAGAAAAAGATTATCCGGTTGGAAATACAGATGGACTCTCTAAGAACAGACTTAACGCCTGGGCTTGGCGAATTTATGAACACAATCCAGTTGCATCATGCAAAACTTTGGTTTGCAGGAATTAATAAAAACTGGAAGCTAGCAAATTATGAAATAGGGGAGTTAAGGGAAACATTTGAGCAAGCAAGAAAAGTTGAAACTACAAGACCCGAAGTGAAATCTATACCAATTATTTATCCGCCGTTGGACAGTCTGCAAGATTCTATAGATAGAAAAGATTTAGCTGAATTTAAAAAAGATTTTCAATTCCTTACTAACACTTGTAATACATGCCATAGAGATAATCATTTTGAATTTAATATTATAAAGATTCCAAGCGCGCCGCCCGTAACTAACCAGAAGTTCAAGCCTCGTAAAAGATAATAAAGTAGATAAATCAAGATATATTGCTGCGGGGCCTGTTCTCCAGTTGGTGGATTCCTGTAGCTAGTTTCTTATTTATCAGTCAACTTGCAGATAATTCTTAACTCCTACCGCATTCGTATTGAACTCAACCAGATTTGAAGCCCACGCCACCTCGGCAGAAGAATCAACTTTGCCTTCGAGAAAAACTGTTCCGTTATTAACTATGATATGAATAGGAGGATCTTTCAAATATTCCGTGCCGGTGTACATCGGATCATTATATATGAGCCACGCTACTCTTCTTCCTATCCTACCCGGGCCAAACGTAATTTTAATATTGTTTCTAACTAATTTTACTCCAACAACTTTTTCTGCTTCGGTTTGAAAGTGTGTTTTATACCAGGGTAAATGAACCCATCCATCCAAAGTTACAATTCCTTTTTTATCGTGTACCTTTACCCAATCGAAGATGCCGTAGAACACGTTACTCCAGATCCTGTTCGTAACGTTTTTGGTAACTACCGAATCAGGAACGTCCGGCGCTACTACTCTGATGTTGTTGATTACAGAGTATGAGTCTTCAACGTCCCCGGCTTCCTTTGCAGCAAGACTTCTTTTATACAAAGTAGGAACCTTGCCCTCTAGTGTGATTGTGTTGTGCTTTACTTTAACGTGTATGTTATTGTTAG
>JBJKPP010000215.1:0-1429 GCA_046706145.1 Ignavibacteriaceae bacterium
TGTTTACCAGATTCTTCTCCGGTTACATAAAGAACTTTGTTTTTGATTTTTGATAAAGCTTGCATAGCAAGAGTAGATTTGCCGATACCCGGGTCGCCGCCGAGTAGAATTACTGAGCTTGGGATTAATCCTCCGCCGAGAACTCTATCAAATTCACCTATTCCGGTTTTTATTCTTTCCTCTTCGTTTGCAGTAATATCCTGGATTTTGCTTACTGTAACTTTCCCTTTGAAAGAAGCAGCTTTTCGCGGGTTTGTTTCAACAACTTCTTCAGTGAACGTGTTCCACTGTTCACATTCTGGGCATCTACCGAGCCACCTTAAAGATTCATAACCACAGTTTGAACAGATATATTTTATATGAGTTTTAGCCATAATAAAATATTATTGTGTGTATAAGTTAAGATTTTTTAAGAGAGAATTAAATCAAATCAGAAAATTTTGCATTTGTAATTTTTAACAAATCGGAAGGAGAAATGAAGATTTGCATACCTCTTACGCCTGCGCTTACGTAGATTTTATCGAAAATTTGAGCAGATTCTTCAATATAAACCGGAAAATTCTTTTTCATTCCAATTGGGGAGCAGCCACCTCTAATGTAACCTGTTATGTTAAATAAATCTTTTACATTTATCATTTCTACTTTTTTATTTTCGCTTGCGGCTGCAGCTTTCTTTAAGTCTAATTCATTTTCTACAGGAATGCAAAAAACATTAATGCCGTTTTTGTCTCCTTCGGCAACTAAAGTTTTAAATACTTCTCCAGCTTGAGCACCAATTTTGCTAGCTACAGTTTTTCCGCTTAAATCTTCTTCGTCAATGTCGTAAGTAACTACGGAATGTTCGATTTGGTGTGATTCTAAGATTCTTATTGCGTTAGTCTTATGCAATTTTAACTGTTAACAAGTTACAGTAAATCTTTCAGTATAAGTTCTACATTATCCAGGGCTTCCTGGATTTTCGAAACATCCTTTCCACCGGCTGTTGCAAGGTGCGGTCTTCCGCCACCGCCGCCACCGACAATTTTGGCAAGCTCCACTACTATTTTTCCCGCACTTAATTTTTTCTCTTTGATTAATTCATCTGAAACAACACAAACGATGCTAACTTTATTATCAATTTCTGAAATTAAAACCCCAACACCGCCTTTTATCTTGTTTCTAATTTCGTCGCCGAAGGATTTTAGCTCATCCATATTGTCAGCTTGAACTTTTGCCTTATAAATTTTTATTCCGCTTAACTCTGTAGAAGGTTTTGAAGCAATGAAACTGATTTGTCCAAGCTTTTCTTTTAGTCTTAATTCTGATATTTCTTTTTCAAGATGTTTCTTTTCGTCAACTAATAGAGATATTTTCTCTTCAGATTCTTTTAGGTTATTCAATTGTGATTCAATATAATTTTCCACGCCAAGACCTGTAACAGCCTCAACTC
>JBJKPP010000216.1:0-3231 GCA_046706145.1 Ignavibacteriaceae bacterium
CCTTTTAATAAATGTTGGTTAAATTTCTTCCCACTTTCCTTAAAGTCTTAACTTTTTAAGCACGGAACACTAGGCCGTTCGGAACGTACCCGTTAGAATCTTCAACATCGCAAACAAAACCATTTACTATTATATATTTGGGAATATCATTCTTTTTTACAACAAGATTAGGAATAACTCCAATCTCTATTTTATTTTCTGTCTTTTTGTCTTTTAAACAAATGTTGATAGGAAGATTTGTAAAATCATCTTTCACTTCAGTTGAACCTTGACTAGGAAGAGACAGACCCAGAATAACTTCTGTATAGCCTTTTCTATGAAGCTTATTAAAATCAAGATTCTTAATTTCTTCAAACGAGTTGAATTTTTGCTCGTATGTTTTTCCGGCTTCGATGTGGTGGCCGCTCAAATCGACATCTTCGTAGCCAAAATAATTTGACAAATCTCCTATGTCTTCAAGAATACTGCTATAATAAAAATTACTGTTATTATTACAATTCTTTTCATAATGGTTTATACCGATATCGACTTTTGTTTTGTGGCCAGGGATTTCCAAATTTCTCAGTAAGACATCAAAAATTCTTTCCTTATTGAATGGTATACAATTATAAATTTCTTCGCTTTCTTTTTTAAAGCTCTCATCAGAAATAGAATTTAGGGAACAAAGAATTCCGATGAAATTAAGTTCTCTAAGAAGTTGTTTTTCGGGGTCATTTTTCCATCCGCCGGATTCAACAAGAATTGTACTCACACCCCATTTTTGAACATTATCACCAAAGGCTCTCGGTTCAAATTCGTCATCATATTTTGCAATATGGCCGGGAATAATCTTTGAAACAGCGTTATAAAATGATGTTGCAAGCTTTATTGCATTTTTCCTTACCGGATTGATAGATTTCTGAAAATCGGTCGACGGCGCTAAAAGCGAAATTGCCGCAGAGCACGAAGTATAACCAACACTATATCTTGTAGTTTGGTCGTGTAGATTATAACCAAAGTCAGGTTTTATTTCATCAATAGTTTTTTTAAGAATTTTTGCTTCCAGTGTTTGAAATCTTAAAGCGTCCCTATTCATATCTATATTTTGAGCAGTTCTTCTTTGAAATCTTTCTGCTCCGTCAGGATTCAACATTGGTATGAAATAAATCGTCAAGTTTTTTAGTAGCTGTGTTCTTATTTCATTTAAACTGTCATCGGCTTTAAGAAAGTTAAATATGTCAAAAATTGCCATTGTTGCTGTTGCTTCGTCACCATGCATTTGAGACCAGAGAAGAACTTTAGTTTTGCCGGTTCCCGCTGTGATTAGAAATATATCACGGCCTTCAAAAGACTTTCCAGCTTTATTAACCGAAAAAATATCTTTATTTTTTAATTTGTTGATGAGAGCGGACAATTCTGAATGTTTAAATCGCCTTTTTTGCAGACTTTTTTCTTTATAGTCCGCATAACTGTAGTATAATGCATTTGGAAAATCGAACTTTTCAGGCATTTAAACTTTTATAGATAATTGAAAAGTATAATTCTATTTACGACTTCAATTTATTTATATGGAATGATTTTAGCAAAATAAGTGGAGAAAAGAATGGCAACCAACACACTCAAGATTGGATCTAAAATACCGGAATTTGATTTGCCCGCAGTGGATGGCAAAAATTATAGCATAGATTCCTTTTCGGACAAAGATGTTTTGATTGTTATTTTTAGCTGTAACCATTGTCCTTATGTACGTGCATACGAAGACAGAATAAAAGCGATACAAAATGATTATTATAAAAAGGGAGTTCAGATAGTAGCAATAAATTCAAATGACTCTGATAAATATGAAGATGATTCATTTGAAAATATGAAACAGCGCGCCTCAGAAAAGGTTTTTAACTTTCCTTATTTGCGAGACGAAAGTCAGAAAGTTGCGAGAGCATACGATGCAAGTCATACTCCGGAAGTTTTTGTATTTGACGAGGAGAGAAAGTTAGTCTATCACGGAAAAATAGATGACAATTGGAAAGAACCAGAAAAAGTCAGGAGCAATTATTTGAGAGATGTTCTGGATGAATTACTTGCTGGCCAGGAAATTTCTGTACCGGAGACTTTTTCGATTGGCTGCACGATAAAGTGGAAGAACTAAAGTTGTTTTCCTAATGGAAAACATGATTGGAATGTTGGAATAGTGGAATGATAGAAATTAATTAGTTACTATTTACCAATATTCCAGTATTCCCTTATTCCAATATTCCTTTTTCTTATTCCGCTATGCCCATTTTGTCTTCAAATTCTTGTAGTAACTTTTCAGGTTCCGGGGATATTGCAAAACAATAAAGCGGATAAAGACGCGAAAACATCTTAACAGTGTGAGTCACTAAGTTTGGCGAATAAATTATTTTTTTGTCCTTTGTTAGGTCTTTTTCCAAAATAATATATTTTGTTTTTGACATTTGTTCAAAATGTTTGTTGGTGTTGAATTTTTCTGCAAGTGTAATAATTTCCTTATTTATCTCAGCGAATCTAAGTTTATTGTTTAGGCTGTATCTTTCAAAAGTACTAATTAGAAACTCCTTCTTTGAAGAAATATTTTTTTCTAAATATAAGTTTTCACCTTTTGTGTTATTTAGAAAAATTCCAAATGAAATTCCTTCTTTATCTAGATAAAGATAAAACTCACTGTCCATCTTAAATCTTCCAAAATGAATTAGAAAATAGTTCTTGTAAGGTTTACCTTTAGCAAAGCGCATATCCTTGCTGATTCTCATCAAAGTCTGGTTAAACTTTGGCTGCGTGCGAATTGCGGGATTTAAATGATTGAAAAACTCAGCCATTGATACAACATATTTTCTGGAAGGTTCAACAAGAAAATTTTGATACCTGTCTCTATTTTTGTTGAACCATTTTACATTGTTGTTTCTTTCAAGACTGGAGAAGAATTTAAATGTCTCTTCAAAAAATCCCTGGAATTGTTCAATATTCTTCAATTTCGAGTCCTAATTTGAATGCAATAAGAAAAGTACAGAAACAAAAAATTCGGTTTAGATTACGACTTAACCGTAAGATGTTCGTCATAAATTGTTTAATTTTTCTTTCAAGTTAATTAATAATAATTTAATTTCAATATAAAGTTTATCAATAGAATTATGAACATTGAAGTTGAAAATCCATCTTTCTGGGAAGATAAATACCTCACTGGCCAAACGCCCTGGGATTTGCAGCAGCCCAATCCTGTTTTTCTTGATTTGTTAA
>JBJKPP010000217.1:0-4002 GCA_046706145.1 Ignavibacteriaceae bacterium
AAACTTTGCAGAAAGGCCTTTTGTTGCAGTGAATACCCCACCTTTTTTGTCTGCAATGTCTTCACCAAAAACATAAATCTTATCGTTTCTTGCAAGCTCTTCATGTAAAGCATGGTTTATAGCGTCACCCATTACAATTTTGTTTCCGGAAGGTTTACTGCTTTCATAATTTAGCGAGTTTTTTAAATCGCTTTCATCTAGAATGAACATGTCCGCTGTTTCAGGCTTCGGGTCGGAATAGTCCACTGCTTCATCTGCGGCTTTGTTTATTTCTTCAATTACTTCTTTCTTTAACTTTTCGTATTCATCTTTCTTTAAAATATTCTTATCAATTAGCTGTTTGGAAAGTTTTTCGATAGGGCAATTCTTTTTTTCCTCTTCTAATTCTTTTTCATCTCTATATTTTTTTTGGTCATCAGATGAAGAATGAGAAAGCAACCTTACAACTTCTGCTTCAATTAATGCAGGGCCTTTCCCACTCCGAATATATTCCATTGCATTGTGAACAGCATCATATGATTCATAAAAATCGGTCCCATCTATTTTTATATTATACAAATTGGCATAACCGCTCATCATCTCTGAAATTGAATTATCTTTTCCACCCGACTGATGGTCGACATGAACAGAAATAGCATATTTATTATTTTCAATTAGAAACAAAACCGGAAGCTTTTCTCTCGACGCCCAATTAATAGCTTCGTGAAATTCACCCTGGCTAGTCGTGCCTTCTCCGCTGCTAACGAATACCACTGAATTCTTCCCTGTTTTTTTCATTGCAAGTGCGGTACCAACTGCATTTAAAAATTGTGTACCTGTTGGACTTGACTGAGAGGGCAAATTCTTATTCGGATTTCCCCAATGAGAAGGCAATTGTCTGCCTCCACTTGAAGGATCAGCCTCTTTTGCGAAACTCTGCAGGAAGAAATCTTTAGGCGTAATAGAATCGAAAAATACTACTGCTAAGTCTCTATAATAAGGAAAGAGCCAATCAATATTAGAATCAAGATGCATTGCAACTGCAGTTTGAATAGCTTCGTGACCAGCTCCGGCTATATGAAAAAATGTTTTGCCCTGGCGCAAAAGATTCATTGCTTTTGAATCTATATTCCTGGACAACAACATATTTCTAAGTGCCGAAATTACTTTTTCTTTTGAAAGACTCTCAGCAGGACTTTTTTGTGATTTACCATTTCTTCCGTTGTTATTATCAGCCTTTTTTACTATTTCATTATGTACAGAATTTTCTTTAGGCGAATTTCTTTTTGACATTATTTATCCTTCTGCTTTTTCAATAAACGCTAAGGAGTATAATTCTTCTTTTGAAAGAATGTTTATTTTTTCATAGTTAAATAGAATTCTGAAGTTATTTAGCAGAATCTTTTGTACTTCTTCTAAATTTATTTTTTGATTCAATTCCTTTCCCAACGAAGTTACATCTTTGTCTTTAATTCCACAAGGAATAATTCCGGTAAAATATGTTAAATCAGTATTAATATTGAAAGCAAACCCATGCATTGTAATCCAATGACGAACCTTTATTCCTATTGCGGCTATTTTTCTATCTTCAATCCATACACCTGTAAATTTAGGATTCCTTCCAGCAGTCAATCCATAATATTCACAAGTTTTTATTATGACTTGTTCCAGTGCTCTCAAATATTCGTGTGTGTCTTTTTTCCATTCATTCAAATCTATAATAGGATAACCAACAATCTGTCCAGGACCATGATAAGTGATGTCGCCTCCTCTATCAATGTCAAACACCTTAATCTCTTTTTCTTTTAAGAATTTATCCGAGCTAATAAGGTTTTCACGCTTTGCAATTTTTCCAAGAGTGTACGTGTGAGGATGTTCAACAAAAAGGAGTGTGTCGTCGATTTTCTTCTGAAATCTTAGCTCTAATAATTCTTTCTGTAATTCCCATGCTTCTTCGTAATCTATTAATCCAATATTATAAAAATTTAATATCTTATTCATTTTGTTTGCATTCGATTAAAATTATTACAACTCACAAAAATGTTTAACTAATCTAATTTTTTAAAAGATGTAAGCTATTATAATTAGTTGGGATGAGTTCATGGTTAAAATATTTTTGAACTCTCCAATCTCTCCCTTGCAAAGGGAGAGACTTATTGCTACATATATCTTTACATTTTCATTCTGTCCTAATAATATTTTCAGCCATTCTATTTTTTTCACATAAAACTTTTTTACTTACGTTGCTCAACCTACGCCTTAAGTTAACGAATTAAACGACATGCTCAAATTTAATTCGTTAAATATGAATTGCCTCATCCAGAACAACACCAGCGGCTTCCATAACCGACTCTGATAATGTTGGATGAGCGTGCACTGTTTTTAGAACTGATTCTATTGTTGCTTCAACTGACTTAGCCAAGTTGATTTCAGCAATTAGTTCAGTAGCTTCGGCTCCGATTATGTGCGCACCTAGAATTTCACCGTATTTTTTATCAACTACAAATTTTACGAAACCTTCTCTTTCACCAACTGCAAATGCTTTTCCACTTGCCATGAAGGGAAACTTTCCAACTTTTACATCATAACCTTGCTCTTTGGCTTTTTCTTCAGTTAATCCTGTGCTTGCAACCTGCGGCTGACAAAAAGTACACCCAGGCATACTGTTATAATCTAAATCCGGTGTATTCAAACCTTTAATCTTTTCAACACAATGAATTCCTTCAGCAGAAGCTACATGAGCCAACCATGGCGGACCAATCACATCTCCGATTGCATAAATATCTTTTACATTTGTTTCATAAGTTGATTTGTTAACCTTAATATGATTCTTAAAAATCTCTACACCTAATTCTTCAAGACCAAAGCCTTCTATATTTCCAGTGACACCAATAGCATTAAGAACTTTATCCGCTTCTATCTCTTTTGTTTCACCACCGACATCAATTGTTACTTTAACTTTGTCTTTTTTTACTTCCGCTTTTTGAACTTTAGCTTTCGTAAGAATCTGAATGCCTCTCTTTTTAAAACTTTTCTCCAAAACTTGGGATACTTCTTTATCTTCTATTGGAAGGATATTATCCAACATTTCAACTATAGTCACTTTTGTACCAAGTACCGAATAGAAATATGCGAACTCTACACCTATTGCGCCTGCACCAATAACAATTAACTCTTTTGGCAAGGAATCAAGAATCATTGCTTCGGTGCTTGTGATTATCATTTTTTTGTCAACAGTAACAGTCGGGATCGTTTTAGGACGTGCACCTGTTGCTATTATTATTTTATCGGCATTAACGGAATTAGTCTTTTTGCCATCATTGTCAAAAATATCAATCTGATTTTTTGAAGTTAGTTTCCCAAATCCGCGTATTCTTTCTACTTTATTTTTCTTTATAAGTATTTCAACATTTTGCGTAATTCTATTTGATATTTCCCTGCTCCGTTTTATTATTCTGTTAAAGTCAAAGCCCAAGTCCTTATACTTAATTCCGAAATCATCAGAATGGTTCTTAACTATGTCATAAATCTCTGCATTTCTTAGGAGAGATTTGGTAGGAATACACCCCCAGTTAAGGCAAATTCCGCCAAGATTATCTTTATCAATTATTACCGTTTTGATGCCCAATTGGGCCGCTCGTATCGCTGCAACATAACCCCCAGGACCACCTCCTAATATTGCAAGATGGAAGCTATTAGCCATAAATTACAAATCCTTGATTAATTATCACAGAAACAAATATAAATATCCAACTAACAAAATGAAAACAATAAAAGGCGCTGAAATGACTGGTAAGTCAATGAGTGATTTGGGAACTATAAGTTCATATAATGGGACGGAGATTTCTATGATGTTTATGATTAGCTATGATCTTAATGAATCCTTGCCGATCTTAAATATCTGCGTTCTATTTGGGCTTGGTTTAGTTCTTTATTCTGAATCGTAAGAAATGAGAGAGTTTACGTTGTAGCCTTTGAGTTTGTCTCTCCCTTTTAGAAAAGTGAGTTCAATAATGAAAGAAA
>JBJKPP010000218.1:0-6291 GCA_046706145.1 Ignavibacteriaceae bacterium
CTTCGCCTTCCTTTTCAGCATCGGCGAGGAGTTTCATATTCTCACCGGGATAAGTTGTCTTTCGCGAAGGCCCAAAATTACCGCCGCTTTCCGAAATTGCACCTTCGAACAAACCTTTGGCCAGCGGTGAAGCACAAAGCATACTTACGGCAATTCCTCCCGCCGATTCGCCGAAAATAGTCACCTTGTTCGGATCGCCTCCGAATGCAGCAATATTTTTTTTCACCCATTTTAAACCGGCAATCATATCCAGGATGCCATAATTTCCGGAAACATGATGCGGACTCTCTGCACTCAATCCTGGTAGTGCTAGAAACCCGAGCTGCCCGACGCGGTAGTTAATACTAACTAACACCACACCTTTCTTTGCCAGATTTGCACCGTTGTAATTCGGATCAGATGTAGTTCCAAAGTTGAATCCCCCTCCGTAAATCCATACGAAAACAGGAATGTGGTCGTTAGCTGATTTAGCAGGCGTCCAGACATTCAAATAAAGACAGTCCTCACTCATTCCCGGACCTATTTTCGATCCTTGAATGGGAGATGGGCCAAACTTTGTAGCTTGCCGTACACCCTTCCACCTAGCTGGTGGTTGAGGTGGACGCCACCTTAAGTTACCGATAGGAGGTGCAGCAAACGGGATACCTTTATAAACAGTCAACCCATCTTCGAATGTTCCTTGTAATAACCCATCTTCTATTTTTATTGGGGCAGGCTGCTGCGCAATACCAACACCAGTAGCCAATAACAAAAACATCGCAATTAAAAAAGTTATTTTCTTCATAATATGTCTCCTTTAATTAAGCATTAATTTCTCTCAACGAGTACTAAAAAAGTATAACAACACCAATAGAATAATGGCTAAACATATTTATTACTTTATACACCTTTTAAAATGAAATTTTCTCTACTTACTCGCGAAAGTTACACAATCCAAATAGAATTTTTTCTCCTTTTCCTAACTGAGCCTTCAGTACTAATATTAATCTATTTGTTTTCTGCGGGTGTCTGCTTTAATTCAGTTTTGGTGACTTTATAACCTAATAGTGAAAGCATTTTTTCAGCATACCTTGTTCCAAGCAATCTATAACCTTCCGGAGTAAAATGTAAATGGTGTGGCGATCTGCTTGGACAGTGTGCCGAAGAAATAACATACGAATTGGGAATTGTCTGCGGCAAATTGTCAATGATTTTATTCATTCCTGCACAAGCACCCTGCTCGTCTGCATTAACGACTTCACCTGCCAGCAGAGGTACTTTCTTAGCGTTCAGATCCAAATCCTTGATTAAATTGTCATAAATGCCCTTGACTTTTTCCGGCCACTCTTTATCTCCATTATTTGATTCACCCTGATGCAACAGAATTCCTTTTATGACACCGGATTTCTGTGCCAGCTTTGCCATATTAACAAGATATTGATAAGGGTCTCCATCATATTGCTTGATAATATTTTTCATCCACGATGGCGCGGTTGAATCGTAAGCTTGATATCTATCCTTTTCGAACAGTTCAATTTTGCACCCCGCTACAGCAACATTGACCACTCCCACCTTAATGTCTTTGGGCATGTTGTCAACCATTGTTCTGCCAAAATAATCGGCCGGGCAAAGACCGGTAGATGGACGGCACAAAGGAGGAGCGGCAGTATACCACTGTCCCTTTTCTCTGCCGAGTTTCGGAAAATCAACTGAGGCGAGTACCTTGAAACGAGGATTAACATTTACAGTATCCTGCGGTTCAATTCCGGGGAAACCTTCCATATTCGATTGTCCGAAACAAATAAAAATATAAAAATTCTTATCTTTATGATAGACTGTTGTATCTGTTCCCGTCAAATTTTTGTGAATAACTTCCGTATTTGCCCTTATTAAATTCATTTCTATCTGCCGCTGCATTACGTCCGCAGTTACCTTGATAGTATCGTCTGGAATATATTTACATTTGTGGTTAATGGTCATTCCCTGCAGATTAATATCAAATGAAAAAATATTACCGTTTATTTTACCGTTCGTTAAATCAATAACACCTGCCGAGGAAGAGTCGGTTCCTGTTAACGTGTCTCCTTTTACCTTGAATGTAAAAAGTAATTCCATATCTCCCTGCGGGCCGCTGACCGTACCGATCCATTTACCGTTAATTTTGGATTCTTCATTAACCCTGTTTAAAACCATCCGTTTTTTCATCCAGGGCAGACTCAATTTAACTTTTCCGCTATCCAGGACCCCGGCGTGGTGTATTGATTGCCCGTTTACATCAACGTCAAATGAAAACTCGCTGCCGTTAATTCTCCCGTTTTCCAACGGCAATGTTCCCATTTGGGATGTGACATTTCCGTTTAAAGAATCCCCAATTACTTTGAACGTAAATGTTAAATCCATATCACCATTAGGTGTGCTCATTTTACCTTTCCAGCTTCCGTCCAGATTTTGCGCAAAGCCGGAAATACTAAACACTAATAATAAAAAAGCTATAAAATATGTTTTCATTTTTTCTCTCTTTAATTTTATCGATGTATTATTAGTCAATTAAAAGAATTCCAAACCTACAATTTTAAATTTAACCTTCTCGTCGATTGTCTTATAACTAATTCTGTATCCAGAACAACCTGTTCGACTGGGAGTGAAATTGGAGACTCAATATTTTTTATTAGTATTTCAGCAGCTTTTTGACCTATTTCTCTCTGGGGAGACCTGATTGTTGAAAGAGGCACGGAATAAATATCAGCAAAATGAATATCATCATTTCCAATGATGGAGATATCATCGGGAACTTTTATCTTTAGGTCTCTTAGAGCAGTCATAACAGCTAATGCTTGTAAATCGTTAAAGCATACGATAGCTGTAGGATAATTCTTTGGATTTTTGGTTCTGAAATATTTTATAGTTTTGTCATAACTGATTTCTTTATTTGATCCGATATGAATAATCATTCCTCTATTGAAAACCAAGTTGCTTTCGCTAAAAGCATGTCGGAAGCCTGCAATTCGCTCTTTTGTATGCGCAGATTGTGGAGGACCAGCAAAATGGACAATTTTTTTATGGCCGTTATTTATTAAATATTCCACCGCTTTTTTTATTGTCGCCATATTATCTATCTGAACAACATTTGCTGTTATTCCTTTAACATCTGCTAATAACACGAATGGATAATTCAACATTTTCAATTTGAAAAGATGTTCAATTTCTGAATTGCCTTCTATTATCGGTGCTATTATTGCGCCCTTAATATCCTTTGCTGAAAACAAGTTTGTAAATTCCTTTTCACGTTCATGATTATAGTCAGAACTTGCTATTATTACCGAATAACCTCTTGAACTGGCATATTCCTTTGCACCCTCTGCAATGGTAGTGAAGAAAGGATAATTCAATTCTTTAACGATTATACCAATGATTTTCTCTACATTGCCGTATTTCAGATTTCTGGCCATTCCTTTTGGACGATAATTTAAAGACTTCATTACCTGTAAAATGTTTTCTCTTGTAGATGGCTTTACACTATTTCTCAAATTCAAGACAGCAGACACAGTACCCTTTGAAACCCCCGCTTTTTTTGCAATATCTGATATGGTTATTCCTTTTACCTTGTGCATATTGACCTACAATTAAAAATTTGACATTCGAAGTTTTTTATAGTGATTTTCCGACAATTTGGTGATTAATTGGCACTTTCCCTTCCAAAGACAATTCAACCTTAACACGGATATCATCTTTACCTCACTTTGATTCATCCTTTGATTCAGGTAATCGTTTCAGAATAATCTCTGTAGGCTCTCCCTGCATTCCTTCTACCTTCATAGATATGGAATCCCCCATAACTACGCACTGATGATTAATAGTCATATCATTGAAGCTTACATCGAAGGAAAATTTTTTACCATCAACTTTACCATTACTAATTGGAACTTCTCCCATTTGACTTGTAACAGAACCTGTTAAACTATCCCCGCTTACCTTAAAATTAAATGTCAAATCAAACGGACCGTTGGGGCTTTGCATTTCACCTTTCCATTTCCCATCAATACTTTGAGCATGAGCAATACTCATTGCTAAAAAGATCGTCAAACAAAAATATAAGAAACGTGACATGGTTGATCCTTTCATAATTTGTAAATGTATAATTATTAGTTTACTTACTTTGATAAAGTCTTAATAACAAACCCACCATAAGGATACATCGTTATATTCAAAGAGGACGAAAAATTTACATTCTTGTCAACAAGGTTTTTTCCATCATTTGAGTCAGTGATAATAAAGCCTTTTGTTGTTTGATTTATAAAAGAAACATTTAAAGTTATTTTACGAGACGTTTTTTCTCCATTAATTCCCGCAATATACCACCTATCTCCTTTTCTTCTTGCCAACACGACATATTTTCCAGGATAACCATCAATAAATTTTACATCATCCCACGTTTCCGGCAATGTCTTCATATACTCTTGAACAAAAACTTTTTGAGCTGCCATGCCTTCCGGTGTTTCGGCAATATGCTGAATACCAGAAGTGAATATAACAGACAAAGCAATTTCAAAACCGTCCGTGGTTCGGCGTTTAATATGAGGTATTCCCGAAAAATTTACGGGTGTAAAATCCATCGGATCAAAAAGATTTCTTGTAAATGGAAGCATTGCACAATGCCAAGGCTGATTATTCGCAAAGTATTGTGCGAAGGTTACATATTCTTCACCTCTAACTGCTTCCATGCTGACTAAATTAGGATAAGTTCTGTACCACCCCCTGGGAAAAGTGCAACCATGAAAGTTTACAGTAAGTTTGTATTTTGCTGCATCTTTTAAAATATCAATATAGTATCTTATCATTGATTGTCCGTCACCGCCAAAAAAATCTACTTTAATTCCAGCGATCCCCATATCTTTTAATTTCTGAAATTCTGAACGCCTTGATGCTTCCGTGAGCAATTTGCCGCGCGGTGTTTG
Organism: Ignavibacteriaceae bacterium; assembly: GCA_046706145.1. Lineage (GTDB taxonomy): Bacteria > Bacteroidota > Ignavibacteria > Ignavibacteriales > Ignavibacteriaceae > JBJKPP01. The sequence continues at coordinate 4,935 of JBJKPP010000218.1, forward strand.
GGGAGTGGTATTCCAGTCGCCTGCTGAATTATACCATAACAATATCTTTACGTTTTTTGTTTTCGCATAATCAGCAAGTTCTTTTATTTTAGCATATCCTATTTGCTTATCCCACAAAGCATCTATTAAGCAGTAACGCCAATGCATGGAAGAAGCAAAATCAATGTATTCGCGCTGAACATTATATACAGTGGAATCATCTTTAAGTATAATCCAACTCCAGGATGCTATGCCTGGCTTAAGCCATGACGAAACATCATATTTGGCCGGTGTAGCTAAATCAGTTTCAAGAGTAGATTCGACAAGACCTCCTAGGTTATCCGATATCACAATAACACGCCATGGCGTAAACCAGGGTAGAATCGATTCCGGTAAAACTGGTCCACCTTGCTTGCTTTCCTGAGGTTCGGGAAATTCTATTGAATATTCGCCGTTTGGAGACAGCCAGCTTAAACGCGATCCGCAATAGTTTGTATCGAGCCCGGTCTCAGTTATACTTATCCAAAAATTTCCCGAATGAAAAAGTGCCGGCATAACCCATCCTGCCCGATTGGGCGAAGGTGTACCGACAGGTATATCCATTTTATAGTATTCCTCATAAGAGGGCGAGGCGTAGCTCCACCCTATCCTTGCATCGGCACATGGCTGAATAAAAGCCTTTGCAGAGAGATCAAAATGATACGATGTTAATTCTTTGTAAATAGTTAAAGTTGAATCAGTCTTTCCCGGAAAGTAATATCTAAAAGCAACACCATCATTCGATACTTGGAAAATAATTTCCATTACTTTTAAATTTTTATTCTTCAAATAAAAAACACGTCTGTTACCCGTGTAACTGCAATTCAATCTTTTGCCATGTAACAGCTTATAATTTCCGGAAATAACACTTACGCTCGAAACCGAGTCGAGAGATAGACTCGTAGAAAAATCTCCATCACTTCTGAGAATTCCTAATTTTGATTGCTTCAGAATAATTGTATCTAAATATGAAACAGAATAAACAGGAGTATCGGCCGAAGTAAGCCAGAAGTTGACGGAAATTTTAGTGTTCGGACTTTTTATAGTATAATTCTCCGTACAAAAAGCATTAGCAAAGAATGTTATTAAAAATAGTATCAATAAGCGTTCGATTTTTTTCAACATCCTAATTTCCTTTGATTTGTAAACTAGTTGGGTATCACTTAAAGTATTTCAATTCTCTCATTCTACTTCTATTATTTTGCTTCCTTCACTAATTCCATTTTCGTTAAAGGAATCGATAGTAAAATAGTATTTCGATAAACTGTTTAAGCTTCTTATTGTTATTGAATCTGTTCCCAGCACTTCGTAATTGTGATATAATTTATCCTTTTGTGTT
>JBJKPP010000219.1:0-4810 GCA_046706145.1 Ignavibacteriaceae bacterium
TACTCAAGAGCAGTGCTTCCGGGTTTGTCACAGCCAGTAAAATCATATCCATTACTTGCTGAAAAAATTTTATCTCCGGGACTTAAGGGAATTTTTTATGCTGCAATGTTTGCAACCATAATGTCAACTGCGAATAGTTTCCTTTTTCTTAGTGCCACTACAATAGGCAGGGATTTTATTTTTCAATTTTCTAAATCAAAGCGCGAAAACAAATTAAAGTATTACACAATAGTTGGCTTGATAATCTCAGGGTTAGTTGCTGTTATCTTAGCTTATTATATGCCTTCGGTAATTGAAATTTGGTACACTATAGGTTCATTGTTTATTCCTGGAATGATACTCCCAGTTATAAGTTCATATTATTCTAAAATAAGAATAAACAAGAAAATTATGCAGATTGAAATGATAGCAGCAGTTATGTTCAGCTTTGCTTGGTATTTTATAAGAGATGAAATACATTCTGGGTTTTTAGTTGAGGTCGAACCTATGCTTGTAGGGCTAGCAGTTGCATCTTTTATCCATTTATTCGGTCTGCTTTATTCGAAGCGGGCTTCTTATGAATAATTGATGCAATAATTGAACCGGTAAGTACACTACCAATGATAATCAACGATATGAGTGTAGGAATCTCAAAAAAGTCGGAAATTATCATTTTAACACCTACAAATAACAGAATGATCCCAACACCATATTTCAAATATACAAACAAATCGACTATACCGGATAGCGCAAAATAAAGTGCTCTTAGTCCTAAGATTGCAAAAATATTTGATGAAATAATAATAAATGGGTCACGCGTAATTGCGATAACCGCCGGAATAGAGTCCACTGCAAATAAAATATCAGAGGACTCAATCACTAAAAGAGTAATAAGCATCACCGTGGCAAAAACTTTTCCATTCTTTTTAATAAAAAATCGTCTTCCTTTATAATCAATATCGAATTTGACAAACTTTCTTACAAATCTTACTAAGGGATTAGATTCATAGTCTATCTTTTCTTCCTTTCCAAAAGCCATCCGATAAGCGGCTACAAGTAGTATCCCACCAAATATGTAAATGACAGGATGAAACAAATTAATTAATCCTACACCTACAAGAATGAAGGCAATTCTAAATATTATGGCACTAAGAATTCCCCATTTTAAAACGTGCGGCTGATTTACTTTAGAAACATTCATCACATTAAAAATCAATAAAAAGACAAATAGGTTATCAACCGAAAGGGATTTTTCTATTAAATAACCTGTGATGAACTCTAGGGCTCTGTTGTGGCCGTCCTTTAAAAAGAAGAAAATTAGGACATCAAAGAGGAGAGCAGAACATATCCATACAGCACTCCAAATTAAGCTGACTTTTAAAGATATTTTACCGGTTCTTTTGTCAGTTAAATAGATATCTATAAAAAATAAAATTGCAACAAAAATCCAAAAAAAGAACCAAAAAGTTGTTTCTGACAAATGTATTCCTTTTTAGGGGAGTAATATTGCTGCAGCCAGCACAGTAGTCCATAAGCCGTTTTTATCACCCTCTGCAGATTGGGTGATATTAAATGAGCGGACTATTTTCCCTGACATCTTGTAGATATTTTCTCTTTCACTCCAATCTATATCGGGATTAAAATCGACTCCAAGAGTTGTTGCTAACATAGTTGCTGCAAGGTCCTCTGCGTATTCTCCCGCAACCTTTTCAGTTTGCCCGAAAGGATGATGCTCTGACAGGTATCCGTATTGGTTATTATCAGCAGGTAAAGCAACACCAAGAGATGAGGCAATTAATCTATTAGGTTCATTAGTGGAATTTCTTGCCATTACGCAAAAAGTTATTTGTCCTGGGGTAAGCTCTTTTATTCCTTCTTCTTTTGATATTCTTTTGCAGTTTGCCGGAAATATGCTGCTTACAGTCACGAGATTGCATATCTCTATTCCTGCATTTCTTAATGCAAGTTCGAAGGAACTTAAATATTCTTTGTGCTTACCTACCCCTTTTGTAAAAAATATTCTTGAAGGAACATACAAATTATTATCTCCTTTCTTTTCACTTTAATAATTTAATAAACTTTCTTTTTCCAACTTTTAAAATTGCTTGTTTGTCAAACCTGACGGCAGAATTGATATCAGTTATTTTATTACCGTCTATAGAAACGCCGCCCTGTGTTACAAGTCTTCTAGCCTCGCCCTTTGATGAGGCAAAATCTACTTTCACAATTAGATCGAGAATATTGATCTCACTGTCTCCATTAACAAACTGATACACAGGAATTTCATCTGGAGTTTCTTTTTTTATAAAAACTTTATCAAATTCTGATTCTGCTTCTAGCGCAGCATCTTCATCATAATACATCCTTACAAGAGTTCTTGCTAATTCTCTTTTTATATTTCTCGGGTTTACAGTAGGATCATTGAGTTTTGTTTCTATTTCTTTAAGCTGTTTATTTGAAATATCCGTTGCTAATTCAAAATATAAATAGATTAGATTATCGGGGATTGATAATGTTTTGCCATAAATATCTTTTGGGCTTTCTGATATAGCAATATAATTATCATAAGATTTGCTCATCTTTTCAACCCCGTCTGTACCTACTAAAATGGGCATTGTGAGAATTACCTGTGGTTCCACACCATATTCTCTCTGGATATCTCGTCCCACTAACAAATTAAATTTCTGATCAGTTCCGCCAAGCTCAACATCACTTTTTATGGCAACTGAATCCATGGCTTGGGCAAGAGGATATAGAAATTCATGGACGCTTATAGGCTCTCCCGCCTTAAACCTTTTTGTAAAATCATCCCGTTCTATCATTCTAGCTACTGTATATTTTGCAGCAAGTTTAATAACATCCTCAAATGACATTTTGGAAAGCCATTCAGAATTATAGACAATTTTTGTCTTATCCTTATCTAAAATTTTTGAAGCTTGCTCCCAGTAACTCTTTCCGTTCTCTCTAGTTTCAGCTAGAGATAGTGCAGGGCGAGTTGCATTTCTCCCTGAGGGGTCGCCAATCATTCCCGTAAAATCTCCAATAATCAATATTGCTTGATGTCCTAGAGATTGGAATTGGGCCAATTTTCTTAAAACTACTGAGTGACCTATATGTAAATCCGGTCTGCTAGGGTCACAGCCAAGTTTAATGTTAAGAGGTTTCTTTTCCTTTATTGAGTTCTCAATCTTTTTTACAAGCTCGTCTTCAGGAATAATCTCAAAAGAACCCCGCTTGATTAGATCTATTTGCTCGTTGAGTGTGGGAAAGTTTATTCTCTTCATTCTAACGAATATCTTTTAACAAAAATAGGCACTAATTTATAAAAAAAAGTAATTTAATACTTGATTTTCCTAGATTGTTCTCTTTCGAAATCTCTCTTTGCAATGGCGTCTCGTTTGTCATAAACTTTCTTGCCTTTTGCCAGCGCAAGTTCCACTTTAACCTTGCCGTTTTTAAAGTATAATCTCAGCGGTATCAGAGTTAATCCTTTTTCATTTACTTTGCCTATGAGTCTTCTTATTTCGCTCCTATTTAGGAGCAGCTTGCGGCTTCTCGTTGGCACATGATTGTTAATATTACCGTGTGTATATTCACTGATATGTGCTCCAATAAGCCAGATTTCTCCATTCTTTAATGATGCATAACTATCTACCAGATTTGCTTTTCCGTTCCGCAGTGATTTAACTTCTGTCCCGGTTAAAACTACTCCTGCCTCGTAAGTCTGAAGAATAGAATAATCGTGTCTCGCCTTACGATTAACAGTAATGTTTTTATCTTCTATATCCTTACTCATTTTTCTACTTAAACAAATAAAAAGTTATTTACTATGAAAAACAAAAGGAAAGAAATGCATTTCCTTAGAAGAATCAAACATAAATAATTTTCTGGAAAATGCAAGTATATCTGCTAAGGTGCTTATATTTCTGTTACTGAAAAGAGGAAGAAAAATGTGTTGGCTTGATTTTTTATGGGTGAAGATTATCAATACATTATTTAAACTCGTCCATGAAATTATCTAGGTCCTGATTTCTTTTCTGTTTTTCAAGAATATATTCATTCTTTGCTCTTTCTTCTCGAATCCAATCGTTTACTTCGAAGCGCAGCAGAAAGCAATAAAGAAAAAATAAGCCCAAAGTTATAAGAATTACAATTGTTAGTTTAAATGATGGGTATAAAAAAGAAATAATAATCAACAAAATGAATGGTACTATAACAATAATAGCAAAAAATAGAATCCAACCTTTCTTGTTTTCTTGATATAAAACGTAAAGCATATAAGGCGCGAATATTAGCCCTCCTAAGGCAGCAACTAGCAAGAAGATTGCACCAAACCAGGAAGCGATGAACAAAGCGAAAGTAGTAATATGATAATTTAGATACTTACTTAATCGTGCTAAATTGTAATTACTATGTAAACCTATATTGTTTGTCACTTCCATTTTATGAGGCCGGGTATAGCTTACATTATTGATTCCACCATTTCAAAACACAATATCGTAAATTACCTTTGTTCAGTCAACAAAAATCAGCGTTATTGAAATATGTATTTTTTTGCAGAATCCGGATAAAAAGACTTTACAAGATTTTTTAATCTTTAGTTCAATGCTTTTAGGACTTTCTCAGTGCTTCGAATTAATCCCAGTCGTGGGAAAATATATTTTACAGGAAATTCATGTTCGTCTTTTGACCGTGCCGCCATTGCATCCTCAACAAATATTTGATTGAAGCCGTATTCGTAGGCAAATCTTGCAGTACTTTCTACTCCAAAGTTTGTTGCAATTCCACAGAGAACGATCGTGTCAACCCCTCGTCTTCTTAATTGAAGATC
>JBJKPP010000220.1:0-28299 GCA_046706145.1 Ignavibacteriaceae bacterium
CTTTCTTTTGATTTTTTTCGAAACATCAAATTCATAACGTAGAAACATGTTATCTGTAAGAGCAATCCTTGTACTGTTTAAGAAAACCTCTGCTATTGTATCAAGCCCTTGAAAAATCAAATAAATAGAATCTTGGTTAAAAAAATTTTGGGGTAAATCAAAGGACGTCTTATATATCCAGTTCAGATTACTAACCCAGGCGAGTTTTAATTCATTATCAGCATAAAACGGTTTCTCTATAAGTCTATTTTTTAACAAGTCAGTATGTACAGTACCCGGAATTTCAGCTTTATTCCACCTCAATAATTTTGCATTCTTTACTGGAGAACTTCCGTAGCTCTCATCGTTTACTACTTTAAATTTCCACCCATTTGTCAATGAAAACTTTGAGTACAATATAAGTTCCTTTTAGAGTTTTGGATATGATATTATTTGAGGAGAATCATTTTTTTTGTGAAAAATTTATCATTTGTCTTTAATCTGTAGAAATAAATCCCGCTAGGGAAACTATCAGCCTTCCACAAAACTGAATAGCGTCCAGGGCTTTTAAATCCGTTAATTAATGTTTGAATTTTCTGACCAAGTATATTGTAAATTGTCAAATTAACAATAGACGACTTATTCAAATCAAAAGTTATATTAGTCGATGGATTAAACGGGTTAGGATAATTTTGCATCAGGCTAGCTGAAATTGGAACTAAATTATTTATATCAGAAACACCTGTTGTAGCATTGTACAATTCTTCAATCTTATCCAGAGGAAGCTCATAGTCATAAATTCTAATGTCATCTAACGTACCATAGAAATTGTAGCCCTGGTCAGTTGGCAGCATTTGACCTATTGTTAGAGTAACATTGGTTGTGGCTATATGTCCACCCCATTTAGTAAATGAGTCCAGATATCCATTCAAATAAATTTCCATATCTGAACCGCTGTAAGTCAATGTCACATTGTAAAGACTGTCCGCAATTATAGGGGTTTCTGAGTCAAGGTCTATAATTCCGTTATTTATGGTTGTATCAGTTTTAATTGTCCATCTTAATTTGTTATTATTTGGAATGATAGATGCTTTCCACCTATTTGTATAACTGCCATGCGAAATAATATATTGTTCCTTGTTCAAGAACGCTTTAACCTTCATCCAAAAATTAATTGTAATAGCATTTTGAAAATTTAAGGATGCAGAGCTGGGAACCTGAATGTCATTATTAGTCCCGTTAAAGAAATATGCACTGTTTGGATTTCCAAACCTGTCACTTGTTAGTGCAGCCCCATTCACACTACCATTATTATTGAAACCACTTGCATCTAAGGCATTGCCATTGAAAGGATAATAAGCTACAAGGTCACCTGTTTGCTGAATTGTAAGGTCTCTAACTTCAACTTCAATACTATCTGATACAATGCCGCCCTTGGAATCACTGACTTTACATTTGATATAAAAATTTCCCGAAATGCCTGGAGCTGTCCAATTTATTGTGCTGTCGGTTCCATTTATAACTCCGGTTTTTGAACTCCAAGTAAAATTCAAACTATCTTTGTCTGCATCTGTTGCGAAACAGGTTATAACAGAATTTTTACCTAAACCAATTTTCCTTGGTGTAGCTTTAAATCCTTCAATAACAGGCGGATGGTTTATAATTTTTACTACTGTTATTGTGTCCGATGTCTTTGTCGAATTTCCAATTTCATCTGTTACTGTAGATTGAATCGCAAACCGTCCACTAGAATCTGGCGCAATCCACTTAATATTTGAACCGGAGCCAAAAATACTCCCTCCCGTATTCTGCCAGTCGTAACTAAGAGAATCTCCATCAACATCAACAGCGGTACAATACATCATTGTGGTATCTCCAACCAAAACAGTATCTTTCACTGAAGCTAAGTCCTTAATTCTCGGAGGATAATTTCCAGTAAAATGTCCTGAGTGAAAATCTACCACAACTCCATTGATGAGAAACTTATCTTCGTTGTATGATTGGGTGCCGCCAGCCGGCGTAATAACTAATACAACTGCAGAATTAGCAGGGATTTCAAAAGATGTAACATTGCTTACGCTAGTACTAATAAACTGTTTGGTAATAACGTCATAAATATCGTGGCTTCCGGCTCCTACATCTATTTGTACCGTCTTGGAAGAATCGTATGGATTGTAATATAGATAAGTTGGATAAGCATTTTGATGAAAATAATCTGTCTTCAAAAGATTAAGCTGCAGAATTCCAATTACGTTAGTTGTGTCGATAATAGCACCCAAAATTCCGACATGAGAAGAACTATAAAGCGTCAAAGTTGTACTTCCCCATCCTCCGTTTATTGCATCTCCGGAAGCAAATGGAGAAACAGAAAAATTGGATGGATTATATTGGTGCATAGCTTCATGAGCGATATAGAAATTTTTATCATACTGATCGGCCCATGTTTTACTTGGCTGGTCTTGATTTTGAGCAGGCAAATAATTAGGGTAGAAAAGTCTGCTCGCATTGGCAACATTTAAAACCCATTTCCCAATTGCCCTGGCCAATCTTGAGTCATATCTAACAAGCGGAACTAACGCACCAACTTGCTCAAAAGTATTCATGCTAAAAGGATAATTATTGGAGCCATTGACCTCACCAATTAATCCATCAACATCATAACCTCCCCATGTACTGTTTGTCATCGCACCCCAGTTTCGAAGTGGTCCAACATTGAAGCACCAATTAAGCATCTTTGTAACATCATAATTAGTTCCAAGTTCCGCATTCATTCTCGCAGCAGTATAAACACCATATGAAAGCTGTAGCTCGTAAGCGGGATTTGAACTCAGACTGTTCAAATATTCCATACACCATTCCGCACCAACTCTATATTTTTCAACACCAGTTTTGACATATGCATTATATAGAATCCATGCAAGAGCACCGGCAGCTTCCGGTTCATAAACACTTGCATTGTATGGCACCATATTTTGTAAATCAAATCCCCTATGATTTACATTTGGAATAGTCCAAGGAGTTGCACTTCCACCCATTTTTTTAACTGCTTCCAGCCATTTATCTGCTACGCTTGTGAATTGTGCTTGGAAAATACTTGTATTAGGATACAAATAATAAAGTTGATAAAAGAAAACATTCGGCATGGTTTCATACCAAAAATCGTCATAAGTCATATCATCTGGATGATTTTTATAAACTCCTAAGCCATTTCTCTTATTGAACCATTCTCCACACATTTTCACCCAATTGTATCCGTTTTGATTAGATTTATCAACACCAACTAAGGAGGCACCAATTACTGCCGGAAGACAATTTATAGCTTCCGCAGAAGTTGGGTCTGTTGTTCCAACGACAGTAGCTAATCCAAACCTTAGCTGCCCAGGATAATTTGTAGAATTATTGTCTGTCCAAATTAGAGGAAGATAGTTCCCTGTAAGATTTAGATTGAAGGCCAAAGCATCGTAGCCTAAAGCCACATTTTTCCAATTTCTCATCTCATAAGGTTGAGGAAAATTGGGCATCATTTCTATCCGGCTAATATTTATTTGCTGTCCAAAAATATTTTGACTAAGCATCCCAAATACAAAAATTATTATTAAAAATTTTTGATGAACCTGACACATAATTTTACCATATGGATTTTAATTCGACTTATTTTTAATCCAATCAAATAATGTTTTTTCAGCAGTAGGATTATTTTCTATCTCTATTAAAGTTAATAACGCTTCCACTGTGGATTCTGCACCGGAATTTTTATTTACTTCCGTATCACTTAGGATACCATCAAAACAAACTCCATCTTGCTGATTGTACATCACCTGCTTGGCAGCATTATTTCCTAAAAGCCATGTGGCTATCTTTCCGGCCATAATTTCTACCTCTTTATTCTTTTTTATTCTTACAAAATTTAGACAAGCCCAAACCATTGGTCTGATTTGATATGCTATCTGGGAGAATTTATGCTCATCTAGAATTTTTATTGTTTCTCCTTTTTTTTCTACTTTGAAATCCGTGAAATATGAGTTCTTCATTAAATAAGGATAAAAATATTTTATCTCATCGGCAGCGTGTCTGATATACTGTTTTTTTCCAAACAATCTTCCTGCATCTATTAAAGCATCCGCTTGGCTATTACCCCACCCGTGCCATGAATTTTCCCAGCTTAAGAAACTTGAATAAGGCGGATTTTTTTTTGAGTGAACCTGCATTTTCTCAATTCCATCACAAAGTTTAATTATATCATTCTTTACTTCTTTGCTCTTCGTAACTTCATAATAAACACATAATGCTTTTACAATAATAGCGGCTTGGTCAGCGGCATTTCTAAAAGGCAACCAGCCCGGAACAGAAAAACCTCCATAATTTTTTGTGGAATCCGTAAAATTATTATTTAGCCAATTATGCGTAATACTTACAGTCTTTGACAACCTATTCATAATTTCTTGTAAAAAACCGGTCGAATGCCTGGCTCCTGATGGATTTATGTCCTCATTATGAAAAAATTTGGCCGCTTCAGATAAAGCCCAGATAGCCCGCCACGTCCACCAATTTGGTTGTGCCACACTCGTCCTGTAAGTAGAATCAATTGTATAATCATTCCAAATAAAATTGTAGAAGAAACCATTGCTTGACTGCATATACAATAAAAACTTTGTGAGATTCTCTATCTTCTTCAATACCTTTATATCTGGGTGTTGATGATAATATTTAATATAAAATATCTCAGCCCGCGCCGCATCATCAACGCAGGCTATCCCCTCTCCTTTGGCTTCCACATAATTATAATTTGGATAATCAGAGTATATATGGACAATTCCCATCGTATCATCATTTACAACAATATTACTGTATAGATGATCAAGATGAGAAGTGTTGATTAATGATTCTTCCTGAGCCGGAACTTTTGAAACAAGAAGTGTGCTCAGCAAAATAATTGAACAGCCAATTTCCTTAATCATATTTTATTCTAGCCAACCTTATTTAACAGGTTTACATTGAGATAAAAGATAATTTATTGTTGTTGTAGCAAGGCAGATATTAGTATCTGCTCCCGAATAATATATTTTCACTTGTCCGTCATCTTCAGCAATCCACCCATTTGAAAAAACCACATTTCCAACGTCCCCAATTCTTTCATATGATTCTTCGGGTGATAAAATCGGTTCATCACATTTTCCCTTTATTATCCATGGCTTCTCCAAATCAAGTAGTACAACCCCTAATCTATAAATCGAGCTAATTCCAAACCCTCTTACACCATGATAAAGCATCAACCAGCCATCTTTCGTTTTTACCGGGGGCCCTGAATTACCTATTTTGTTAGCCTCCCAAGTGCCTTGTTCAGGCTGCATCAGAACTCGATAACCTCCCCAATGAATCAGGTCGGGACTTTTGCTAATCCATATATCGTTTCTTTCCTCGGCCGTTGGTCTGTCAACCTTCCAGTAAAAACCATTTATTTTTTCCGGGAAGATAGCACTGTCTTTATTTGAAGGTTCACTAATCGGACCTAAAACATTAAAAGCTTCAAAATCCTCTGTCTCAGTCAACATCACCAAAGGCTTGAATTCTGAGTAACCCGTATAACTCAGATAGAATTTACCATCAACTTGAGTTACTCTTGGGTCTTCAATTCCCCACTTAGCATATTTAAAATTTTCACCATGATGTTCCGGGCTAAGCAAAATAGTTTCGTGAATTTTAAATTCTATCCCGTTTTTGCTTTCTGCCAGTAGGAATGAAGATTTGCCAGTCGGCAGCTCCACCCTACACACGAGCAGATACTTATCTTTCCACTTAACTGCACCAGGATTGAAAATGCTATTAACTTTGAAGGGTACACTCTCTTTAGTAATTATAGGATTTTTTTCGTACTTAACTATTCCCATTTATACCTCTTTAAAAACTATTTTGTAAAAAGATTTATTTCATTTTTTTGAGTAATTCAGAAAGTCGGACTCTCGCAAAGCTAGTCGCCGAATCCGATTTAGCATATGGAATTATTACATGATCACCCATCACCATTGACCCGCAAGAATAAACAACATTTGGGACATAACCTTCTCTGTCTTTGCCAATTGAAGAGATTAATGGTTCGGATAAGCAACCAATGATTTTCTTTGGATTATTCTTGTCCAGCAAGCAAGCACTAATAACATATTTTCTCATTGTACCCACAGCATGAGTAATTAAAAGCCAACCTTCATTAATTTCAATTGGGGAACCACAATTGCCAAGTTGAATTGTTTCCCATGAATATTCGGGTTTCTTCATAACCTCATACTCATCCCACTGATATAAATTATCAGAACTCATTATTGAGATATTTACTCCTCCCTGACGGGAAATCATCCAGTATTTATTGTTAATTTTTCTTGGAAAAAGAGCCATTCCTTTATCTTGTACTGCTTTGCCGTGAAGACTTCTTACTTCAAATTTTTTAAAATCTTTTGTCTCAAGTAACTGCACTCTAAACGAACGACCATTGTACGCAGTGTATGTACCATAGTATTTCGAAAAATTCTCTTCCTTAAACTTTACAAATCTTACATCTTCCATTCCAACAGTTTCACTCTTTGAATAGGGAAAAATCACTTGTTCGTCCAAATGGACATTTTTAGGAAAGCTCATTGAATAGTTTGATTCCATATAGTCAACTAAGAAAGAATTGTTTGAATCTGAATTTGGGAAATGTTCATTTAATAATTTGAAGAAATTTTGTTTAGTAAAACTTTGAGGTAAAGTTTCAAATATTTTTTTATCTATTCTGTTAAAATATTTTTTGTGAACTCTCAATTCTTGTTTATCAAAAGGAACTTCTTCATTTACTTTTGGCAGTGAAACAAAACTCGAAGATTTTTCTAGCCGGATATTAAGTCTTTTATCAATGACACATGTTCTAAATTCTATAGAAGAAAGATGACCTTCCCCAGTGGACCTTAAACTTAGAATAAATCGTACTTCGTCATTTTTTAAATTTCTTTGGTTTGGATGTAATACAATAGAAGGATTAAACAACGAAGCTGCCTCTACAGAATATTCCTTTGAGAAAAATAGTCCTATTAAAAATTTTCTATTATTAGAAATCAATTTATTTGGTGGTAAATATTTTTGAACGTTCTCTAAATTACTTTTTATAATACTCTTAAAATTTCTATGCCTCTTTTCAAATTCTCTAAGAGTTTTCTTAAGTGTTTTAGTAACCTCGTCTTCGCTCAGCCTTATTATTCTTTCAAGGGTTTGTTTAGTTCTCTCCTCACCCATATTAAAAAATTTTAGAATTACTCTTTTATTATTAGCGGCCAAATCAATTGGATAACGGTAAACCAGCATGAAAAATATTTTCTCCTTTATTCTTTAATTCCGGTTGAAGCCATACTTTGGATAAAGTATTTCTGAAAGAATAAATACGCTACTACAATAGGAAGCGCTAATACTGTTGCCGCCGCAAGTTTCACCCCGAGTTGTGATTCTGCAGCACCGCCAACAGCAAATAATGTAACAAGTTGTGGCATAGTCATTAACTTATCATTTCTAATCACAATTAATGGCCAAAGAACTTCATTCCATGACGTCATAAAAGTTAAAATTCCAACAGTTACAATGGCAGGGACTGAATTGGGCCATAAAACCCTAAATATAATTTGCAGTTCGCTGCATCCATCAATTCTTGCAGCATCAATGATTGATTCAGGCATGCTTTTGAAGTACTGACGAAATAGAATAATTGCAAGAGCATTCATCAAGTAAGGAACAATCAGTGCTAAATATGTATCTACCCATTTAAACTTTACCATTATAATGTACTGTGGAATCAAAGTAATTTGAAATGGAAGGGTCATTGTAAATATTATAACGAAGAATATTAAATTCCGCCCTTTGAAATGCAATCTTGAAAGTGCATAACCTACCATTGAACTAAAAACTAAAACCCCTGCTGTAATGGTTCCTGAAACAAAAATACTATTAAAGAATGCTCTAATGATTGGAATTTTAGAGAACATTGACTGGTAGCTTCCAAGAGTCAAATATGTGGGTAAAAACGTTAGGTCACCTATCTGATTTTCGGGAGATAGGGAAGCTAAAAACATCCACAAAAAAGGATAAATAAATATCAACGCCGCAAATAAGAGAAGGATATAGAAAATCGCTTTCTTCATGCGTCATCCCTCTCTATAAATTTTTTCTGTATCATTACAACTGTCAAAATCAATAACGCAAAGAACAATCCCAATGTTGCTGAGTAGCCCATATGATAGTATGTAAATCCTTGCTTATAAATATAAAGCACAGCCGATAATGTACTATTTAATGGGCCACCCCCAGTCATCACGTAAGGTTCAATGAAAAGTGAGAATCCTGAAATTGTGGAAAGAATTACTACCATAAAAATTGTTGGATTTATAGCAGGGAAAGTTATTTTCCAAAATTTCTGCCAACGGTTTGCACCTTCCAATTCTGCAGCTTCATAATATTGTTCAGGGACTGTCTGCAACCCTACAAGAAAAAGTATTATATACAAACCGACGTTTTTCCACGTTGCCATAATTGCAATAGATGGCATAGCCAATTTTGGATTGATAAGCCAGCCAACCCTTCCCAAACCAAGAGATGTTAATATCCTATTGAATAGTCCGGTGTCAAATCCATATAACTGCTGCCAGAGAATTGTTACAACAACTCCGGATACTATGACAGGAAGGAAGAACGAAGCGCGGAAAAATCCACGAAATCTTATTTTTTGATTGAGAACTTCTGCTATAAAAAGTGCAAAAATTATTTGCAGTGGTATATGTATTACAAGGAAAATAAAAGTATTAATTAATGATTTCAAAAAGAAACTATCCTGAAAAAGTCTTTTATAATTTCCCAGTCCAATAAAATGCATCGGAGAAATAATATCCCATTTCTGAAAAGTGAGGTAAACAGAAAAGAAAACAGGAAATAATATAAATATTGCAAAATAAATTATGTATGGAGAAACCAGAAGATATGGTGTTAATTTCTTATATCTCATTTAAAAACTCTTAATTCATAAATAAGAGATTTACCTGTTTAGCCGCATCATCTATCGCCTGCTTCGGGGTTTTCTTTCCATAAACAACACACGCTTCATACTCTTGCGAAATAATATCAAACACTTCTGTTAAATTTTTACATTGGTCGGTTCCCCTAACATGTTTTGCTTGCTCAGCAAATATTCTCATCATTGGGCGTGAGTTAAAATATTCTGAATATAATTTGTCTTCTAATAAATTTTTTCTTCGTGGGAGTTGGTCTGTAGTTTTCAGGAATTTGAGATCATTCTTTCGGCTTAGCATAAATTCTGTAAAATCCCAGGCCAATTGCGGATTCGGACAAGTTTTGAATATCACTATATTTTTAGGGTCACAATATGTATAAACGGGCCCTTTGTGGTTATCAGGGACAGGTAAATGAGCAAAAGAATATTTAAATCCTTTTGGCTTATATTTATTAGCATGTGCAATTTCCCACGGACCAGTAAATCTTGTCGCAATAATTCCCGATAGGAAAACATCCTGTTGTACATCTAATCTTTCCCTCGAAAAATAATTTTTTTTATAAAGTGTCTGCAAAAATGAAAAAACATCAATAGCATATTTATTATCAAATGCTGCTTTGTTATTTTTAATCAATGGGGCCCCATTAGATGCAGCTATATAAAGAGGATAAAAATCAAACAATCTCTGCCACCAAGTAACAAGCACATCTCTGTAACCAAACCATCTGTTAACGTAGGGACCTTTATTCATATCTTTCTGATATAAAGCCGACGCATGGAGAAATTGCTGGTAGTCTGAGGGGGGGTTATCATTAAGCCCAATTTGCTCCAACTGTTTTGCATTATACATCATCATAATAGGATTAATTTTCCATGGAACCTGATAAATATGCCCATCGCTTGAAGTCACCTCTTTAACAACCGAACTATCGCACCTGGAATAAATAAATTTTAGAAATCCTTTAAGAGTATCGAGAGCAACAAGCTTATTGGCTAGCGCATAGGACTCAACATCTCCCTCCCACATGTTAGAATAAACATCTGGAGTTGTATTCCCTACTACTGCTGCTAAAATAATTTCTTCACTGGAACGACCTTCCGGCACAGGTTGAAAACTTACGGGTTTATCTGGATGGATTGAGTTCCAATCTTTGACGATTTCCCGCGCAAATTCTATTTCCTGAGTGTTGTTGCTAGACCAATACAGAAGACCATTGTTTCTCCTTTCAGAATTGCTGCAAGAGACAACTATAATTGAAAGCATTAGAAACAGTGAAAATCTAATAAGTTCTGATTTTCCTTTATTCAAAATATTCTCTTTTCAAACTTTTTAAGTTTTATAATAAAGATTATTCCCGAGTCTGCCATCTGAAGTCAATAGTCGGATAAGCCGGATGAGGATATATTCCTCCTCTTTTGATGATATAAAAATCCACAGCTCGTGGATCATCGGCGTCATGTACTTTCAATGAACTCAAAAGTTTTTTATTAATGACAACACGATACTTTTCTCTCAAACTAATAATGGCATGAAGAAGTTTAGCTTTTAGAAGCTTCTGTTTATCTTCTGCCCTCGCCGAAGAAGGGTTTTCTATTGCTAATCCCACGGAGTTCGCAATTTGGTCTCTTACAATCGAATAAACAATTTTATCTCTCCACCACTCGACCTGCTGCTTAATAATTTCTTTGTTTTGATATCCTTTCTCATAAGCCAAATCAACAAGATATTCATCTCTAATCATTTCCCAAATCATACTCTCAATGCTGGCAGAAAAAGAGTCAAAACTCTTGTTGTTAAATTTTTCATAGTTATCTCTTGGCCTGAACCAATGAATAAAATCGGAAATAGTAACAGAATCAGAATTTGTCCTTACTAATGCTAAATCACTATAGTTTTTAGTGTTAAGTTCTTTAAGTTCTTTTTTAAGTCGCTCACCCAATTTCCAGTTGTTATATTTTTCTTTAGGAAGATAATAGCCTCCAAGGTATGAGCGTAAAATGTCGAAAACTTTTCCCTGGATAATTGGATTATGTTTCATCATCATATTGTGAATAAATTGGTCTGATATCTTATCGGCTTTTTCTTTTTTCAGCATAAATTCAACATTCTTTGCTTCTTTCTCATGTTCTGCTTCGCCAACAATCATTTTCTTCCAGATATCTACTAACTTAACAATGTAATATCCATCTGGTCCACGAACCGGTTGTGAAACTTCGCCTATTTTCATTGTGTCAACAACGCTAGCAAATTGCGGATTCCTCCAACGCAAATCAAATTTGTCGACTTGCATAGTACGTGTATCAGCCGTAATAGAGTCAATTTTCAGTTGTATGTTGAACACTGAATCGAATGGAATACCTGTTTTTAAGATTGTAGTGTATAAATGAAGGCGTTGTTCATCTGGAGCGTAAATCCATTTAATTTGATAAGAAAATTGTTTTTCATATACTCCTCTTTCCACCTTTTTTTTCGATACCTCTACCTTGTTAAAAATATCATCCATAAACATTTGATCTGTAGAAATATCTCCTGTTATCGCGTTTAATAATTCTTTAGCTCGTTCTGTTGTATCCAAATTTTCTGAATAACCTTTAAGAGCCAACAATTTTTCATTAATCATATATTTCAAGAAAACACTTTTAGATTTTTTTTCCCTCTTTGCAAAAGCCGGTCCAAACTCATAACTAGCAAGAAATTCCCTTGCCGTAATAGCTTTGTTTCCCACCCAGGCAACAACACTGTCACCTATGTCTGATTTAAAAGCTAAGTCAAATCCTATTTCACTGGTAGAATCGGGCGGTGAGGTTCTCGCTTTCACTGGGGTGCTGAGTAAAGTTCCCCATAAAAGTACAAAAATAATAGAAAGGATCTTTTTTAACACTTTTCTTCACAATATATGGATTAGAATTGAATACCTAAGGAAAACACACCAACATATCCAAGCCTCCCAAAGTTTCTGTATGAATAATCAAATTTAATGGGGGTATTGGAAAAGAGCATCTTTGATGTAACGCCGAAACCAAATGTCAATCCGCCTTCCCCGTCTTTTAAAAATAATGACTGGTATCCTATTCTTGCAAACAAAAAACCTTGATAGCCTAACTGGCTGCCTACATTCAAACTTTCATAATTGTCGTTCGGATGAAGTGCATCTGCTGCAACCGTCCATTGAAAAATATCATTATTCACAACATTAGTTGACACACCAATTCTGAAAAGTAATGGTAACGACCATGAGTCAAGATCAATCACATATGGAACTTGACTATTTGTTCCCAGCTGATTAGGAGCAACACTGTAATATGTTCTGGTATCAATTCCAGATAACTTCATTTTTGTTCCGAAGTTGGAAAGGGATGCACCAATAGTAAGACCTCCTATCAAATTCGTTTTAAGCAAGGTACCAAAGTCAAAAGCAATGGCATTACTGCCCATGTGCCAAATTGTTTCTTGAATATATTTACCTGTAATACCTATAGAAAATTTATCTGTCAAGCTTCTAGAGTATGAAATTCCTACGGCAATGTCTGATGCAGTATAATATTCCCCTGTACCTTCAGGCATATCTACAGTTCTGACTTTTTGCTCACCCATTGTGACAGAGGTAAGGCTGGCCCCAATGGTACCGAAATCACCCAAGGGAATAGCCAAAGCTGCAAAATCGAGTCCCGTACCGGCAAGCCAATCCATATGAGAAATTGAAACATCATTTCTATCAAGAGTAGCAATACCAGCTACATTCCAGTATAAAGCTGTAGCATCATTTGCTATGCTTACAAAAGCTCCACCCATTCCATTAGACGGACCCACGCCAATTTCCAAAAAAGTACCCGCAGTAGTTCCAACTTTTGATATACTTTGTGAGAAAACGAGAACACAATTTAAGAGTACTATAATTCCAGCAGTAAAAAAAGTTTTCATTTTTATCTCAAATACTTTTTCTCATTTTATAATTGCAAATCTTCCGATTTTTTTACCTATTGAAGATTCAACTTCAAAAATGTACACTCCAAAAGCTATGTCCATTCCATCTTTCGAAACAAGATTCCATGGTTCTTGACCGTTATCTAGCGCGCTGTCATGGTATAGAGTTTGCACAAGATTGCCGCTTAATGTATAAATACGAATTGTACATTTCGCTGGCAGATGAATAAAATAAATTCGCCTTTCTCCCCTACCGACTTCGGTAGTTGCAGGCTCCCATGATGCGGCTCCAGGATATGGGTCAGGCACGACTGCAATATCACTCATATCATTTTTAATTTTTGACTGATCCAAGTATGCAGACTTTGTAGTAAATTGATAATACTCACCGTTTCTGAAAGGTTTCGTTGTGACTATCTTATAAGCGTCACCAGTCTGTGGTGGTTTTTGATCTGATGCAGCTATAGAAGTGTCTTTGAAAATGGAGAACGACCATCCAACATGTCGATTACTAAAACTTGTCACTTTCGCACCAAGTGAATCTCCTGCTATAATAAACAGTGCATCACCATCTTCGAATAAACCATTTTTGTTTAAATCTTTAAAAATAAACTGCATGTGTTTAATATTATCTGTAAGATCCTCTACTGTAATGTCTGTTGCTTCCGGCTTAGAAAAAGAGTCTCCAGGGTATGAGGTATCTCCTTTCCCAGGCTCAGTAAAATGAATTAAAAAATCAGCCGGAAAATTAACCCGCTGCCCCTGGTAGGCAGCTGCATACCTTGAATCAAAACCAACATCAACAATGTAATTACTACTTCCAGATTGCCATTTTGAGTTCAACTTGTCAATGGTAACTGATGTATCGTTCCTTAGGTTAATATTAAATCCGTTTTTAACTACCGTTTCTGCAGTGTTGGTTATGAATTTTGTAAAAGGAATAATCGTGTCTTTTGCCGAATAATCAATTAACCCATAATATGGATAAGGATCATTGTGGAAAGGGCTACTTTCCTTAAACACTAACCGGTAAGTTTCATAATTTTTAATTGAGTCGGAATTAAGAACATTGATAGATGCCCAGCCAGTGCCTGGTCCGGAAGAATCAAAATTAGCGATCTGTGGCGGCACATACCCTGCAGAAGGTGCGGTTGGAGTCACAACTGCCGTATTAACATCCGTAGTAACTTTGCCATTTGCATCAACCTTAATTATTGTCGTTGTTTCGGTAGGAGGAATTCCTTGAACCTCTCCATTAATGTTAGTTTCAACAAAACCTTTATCATACGCGCTTACAGCATAATAATAAGTTTGTCCGTTTTGAACAGTGGTGTCGATATAAGAATGTCTTAGACCCGAATCATTTCCCAAATAAAATTGCGCTCCATTAACAGATATTGGACTAAGTCCAGTAACACCGTCTTTCAAATCAAATTGTGCAATTGGTTGTCTGAAGGTCGGAGTACCGTATGCATCTGTAATTGTTTTATCCTCTACAAAATTTGGTTCCGTAGATCTATAAATTCTATAACCTTCAAAGTTTACCCTTTGATAGAAAGCATCGTAAGTTTTTTCTGCCCGGTCGTCCCAATAAAGAATTACTTTGTGATCACCAGCTATTGCTGTTACAATAGGTTTGTCTGGTGGTTTTGCAAAATTATAACTAGCGTTATAAATGGCCTGAATTGTTTGTTTTCTCCTAAACAAATCATCTTCATTAAGTCCAAACAACAAAGACATTGAGAATCTTTGTGTTTCTCCAGTCTGCTGCTCGGTTCCTGTTTTTGTTGAATAGGTATTCCTTCCATCCATTTCGAAAAGATACGATGAAAAGAAATTGGCTAAATTAACCCCAACTAATGATTGTTCATGAGGAGCAGGCAGGGCCGATAATGCTCCCCAGTTTCTCTCATCGTTATTTAAATCATAAGTATGAACGGCAAATATTTGAAATCCCGTAAGACCCAGTTGATCTGATTCATCTTTATCCAGGTTTCCAAAGTCAGGTTCCCCTTGTTCAGGTTTGAGGTCCCCCTCCGTTCCATTTGCATCCGGACCTTTATAATTAGAATCCAGAGGACCGATGCCGTCACTTCCAACATCGTCAGTTTCAGGATTCCAATTGCCATTTTCATCACCTGGCCACCAAAGCTTGTCCTTTATAGCAGGAACGTCATTAAGAGATTGATAATTGAAAAAACTTAGGAATTTGGTTGTGTCATGAGTAGCCGCAAAGGCAGCCCTAACTCCCCCAGCCGGTACCGGAGCAACGCCATAAAGTTTTTGGAGCTTTGCAGCGTAAGGAGAAGTTGCCTCGTATATTGGTCCGTGGTATTGAGAGTACCTAGGCCATGTTTCAGCTGGGTCATCTCTGGATTCATCTATCATACCATCGTTGTCATTATCTATACCATCGTAGTCAATTCCCGGACTTTCTAGAAATGCATAACCAGCATAACCAACCGGGGACCAATTTCCCGGACTTCCATAAGAAACAGTTGACCACGCATAAGAAATATTTAGATTTTGATTATAGTCACCTGCATTATTTGAAGAGTTATCATGCCCACCAATTCCCCAATCAACATATTGAGCAAACAATGTTTTGGGGTAATCAGTTGTTCCCATGTTAGTTATTTCGTAATACCAAAATATTACATCTTCAGCCAGAACTTGAGACCACTGAAAACCTCTCCCCTTAACTTGCATTCCAAGCCCACCACGGGTAGTATCGTCAGCATCCGGATAGAAATGATATTGCTGAATATATTGGCGGTCTTCATTATCATCAAAAACAAAATAACTTTCCAAGTCAGCATTCAAAACACCCTTACCAAAAAAACCATCCCATTGTCCTGCCCAATCAGAAGGTCTATCCGGCCAACTGCTTGGCCAAGTCGAGGGATCGTCACTTCTGGCAACAGAACTTTGATATGGATTAGCATAACCAGGTAATGGCCACCATCCATAAGTTACACCAGTTGCTGGGTCATAACGAGTATACTCGTAATAGTTAGTCTCCAAAGGATGAAAAGTATTCCCATTTTTATGAGCCTCTGCTTGGACTATAATAGCTACACCATCGACATAAGTATGGCCCGATCCTTTGGGCCACACCCCGCTTAATGTAGGTTGATTTTGCCAATCCGCAATTTCACCAAAATTATAAAACACTGTTTGTACAAGGTTACCATCCATCATACCCATCTTAGTGTAATTATGATTTCCCTTGTGTTTGTCCACTATTGTTTGACCCGATGACAATACGCTTAATGTTAAAAGCAAAATCATGGTCAGCAGTTTTGTCGAGTATTTTTTAAGTATAGATTTCATACAACAATCTAGAAATTTAATGAAGCCCCTAAAATGATTTGTCTAGGAGCAGAATAAAAATCTGGTCTAGTAAAATAATCTTGTATGGTGTTGACTCCTCTAGGTGCTGCTTGCGGTCTGGTTTCATCTAATGTGTAGTCTGCACTACCAGTGTCGGTATAAACGGTTAACTGGTTAGCAATATCGAATAAGTTGTATATTTTCAAAAATAGAGAGAAGTCGATTCCGTATAACTTTAGGTACTTTGTAATGTACATATCTACATTATAGAAATTAGGCATATTTGCACTGTTCTCTAACCCTGATCTCTGGTTTTGAAACGAAGGTGTGTATGGAAGCCCAGTACCCAATTGACCGACTGCACTTATTATATAACTTTCTGGATCACCATAAGTTAAAGTAAAATTCAACGAATGTCTTCTATCCCAATTAAGCGGTACTAATTGGGAATTCGGCTGTATTGGTGGAGAAGCCTGAGCTTTAGTGTAATCATCGTTAGGATCAGATTCATTCCCTTCCGCTATCTGATATGTGTAGTCAATAGTAGCTCCAAAATTATTAGTGAATCTCTTATCTAAAGAAATTGTAAATCCTTTGACCGCACCGTAATCGGTATTAATATATTCGGCAAACTTCTTGAAATTATTTTTCACATATATTTGAACACCAAGTAAATTTCTAATGTCTTTGTAGTAAGCCGTTACACTAACCCCAAGATTATCTGTTAGTTCCTGCTGCAATCCTATCTCGTACATCACTGTTTGCTGTGGTTTCAAATCCGCATTACCAATTACATCCCCTACGAAATTCGGATAATTACCTGTAAGTGGAATTCTAAAATTAGGATTTAGATAAAGGTATTGAAAAGCAGGTACCTGAAAAAAGTGTCCATAAGAGATATGCAAAGCACCCTTATCACTTATCGGATATGATATGCCAATTCTTGGGCTCAATTGATGTTTTGCGGAAGCCTTCCTGAACAATCCTTGAGGAAAAGGCGGCTGTAACGAATCCAAGGCGGCAACGTTACTAGGATCCAGCAAGACCTCTCCGTCCGGTTGGAAATAATCATATCTCACTCCAACATTAACAATTAAATAACTCAGTTCTATTTTATCCTGTATATACGCAGCAAATTGATACGGGTGATTCTTATAATAATTAAAATCAAATGTATTGGGTTGCGGTAGATATGGGACATATCCATTAGATGCATCTACTAAAACCTGAAAGTCAGTATAATTTAAGGTATATAAGTCTGCCTCAAAACCCGTTTTTATCTCATTTACATCATTAATTTGATCGGTGAGATCAACCTTAGCAGTGAACGTTTTTGTATTGTGGTAGAACTGCCAATTCTGAGTACCCCCGACATAAAGTGCATTTCCTCCAACTTCGGTTTGTCTATCTGGAGAAACATATCTGGGATCCGGGTGTAGACCGACGGTACTCATACCTGCATGAAAATTCACCGGGTTACCGCTAGCATTCAGTAATGGATAAACATATTGCTGATAATCAGAATAATAATATGAACCCAAGAAATTAATAAATGCAGCATTACTTAATACTTGAGTATATTTTAAGCTTGTTAGCAAGCTTGTCTGGTACATAGTATAATTGCCATTTGGATCTAATTGATATAAAAAGTCGTATTGATTAAAGTGCTGTCGCTGATATAACGCTTCAAGATCTATCCCACGTCCTTCCCCAACTTTAATGTTTAACTTCCCCTGCAGTGTCAAAGTTTTCGAATAGTTCATCGGAACGTCGGCATTATCCCCTGTTGATCCAACATACCAATCTTTAGGGTTATTTGCTGAAAAATTCGACGAATCGGACGGATTAAATTCTCTTTTACCATAAAGATAGCCATCATCATTCAAATATCTTCCTGAAAAGAAAAACTTGAACAAATTCGATACTAGCGGTACGGGACCGCTGAATGTTCCTTGAACATTATATGTTCTGAGCGGATTAAAACCACCCATGTATTTAAATACATTTGTTCTTGAAGTTATATAATCACCAGCATAAGATGAGAAGCTTCCAGCATAATGATCCCCTGGTATCTTTGTAATTTGATTTACGATTCCTGACAACGCCTCACCGTATTCTGCATTGAATGTGCCCGTAATTACCTGCAATTCTTGAATGCTGTTTATAGAGGCTTGCATTGTTGATTGATCAGAATAAACATCATTGACTGAGACTCCATCAATCATATATTTAACTTCGCCAATTCTGCCGCCTCTAAAGTGGCCATCCACTACACCAGCCTGCAAATTAACAACAGACTGAACATCCTCAACGGGAAGCATTGCAATATCTTTACCGCTAACATTTGCCTGCGTAGAAGTCAGATCTTTTTGAACAATTGGCTTCTTAGCTGTAACTACAACATTTTTTATTTCAATTGCTTGTTCGCTTAGTTCAAAATCAATTCTTGTCGTTTGATCGGCAGAAACTCTCACGTTACTTTCAATCACGGTGTTGTAACCCACAAGGGAGGCTCTCAATTCATATACGCCTGGGGGAATATTCAAGATAAAGTAATTTCCATTTACATCTGTTGCCGCTCCCATAGTAGTTCCGACTATGAGAACATTGACACCTATAAGAGGTTCCTTAGATTTACTATCAATTATCTTTCCAGCAATTTTACCAGTAGTACCTCCGAACATTTTTATTTGTAGTATTGCAACTAAACAAATGTATACGAGGAGAAATTTAAAATTATTGTAAAACAAACCCATACACATACCATTACAAAATGAGTTTCAAATTTAGCGCGGGTTGGTTCCGCAAAAAAGGTAAATACATATTAGTACTATAAAAAGGGACGCTTAAATTCAAGCGCCCCTTTTTCTCTGCTATTACTTCAAAAGAAGCATTTTCTTTGTTACAATATTATTACCAGCAACAACCCTAAAAATATAAGCTCCACTTGCAACTTTTGCACCCACATTATTGTCACCATTCCAAGTAACTTCATGATTTCCTGGATTTTGGTAATCATTTACAAGAGTCTTTACCTCTTGACCAAGCATGTTATATATAACCACCTTTACCATCGACGCCTTTGGCAAAGCATAACTAATAATGGTAGATGGGTTAAATGGATTAGGATAATTTTGATATACTGCAAACTTATCTGGAATAAGCCTATTGAGATCTTTAATACCAGTTACTTCTGTCTTAGTGATAGTCATATCATCAAAATAAACCGTACCAGTAAAAGTGGAATAGACATGAATACGAGCTTCCATTCCCATAGTGGCCGGATCACTCGGCACCTGGAAATCAATATGATACTGGGTCCAATCAAATGAGGTCACATTTGGAAATGTGAAAACTGAATCCGGTCCAGTGCCATTATAACCGTCGTTATTTCCAAGTTGAGTAAAAAATTGGGGAGTAATACCAACAGCCCATGTCCCAGGATACTTCGCTGCTGAATCAGGGACTAAATTGCTTGCTTTTATCCATACACTAACTCGAACATATCCGCCAGGAGTAATGCTAGAATCTATATCTGTGAATGGCATCCTATGAGTACTAACAAATCCATCATGAACCTGTCTGTCTGCAGGCATTACAAATTCTAACGAGTTATTACCACTATGTGCCGTTGTATTTGTAACTACTGTATTTTCAAACCCGTCATTTAATAATCCATCATTACCTCCGTTAGGGGGTAGCCAGTAATACCAACCTGTTGGCACACCTAAAGATGTGTTCCAATCCTGCCCTGCCCAGGCTCCTCTTCCAGTAAAAATGAAATTATCTGCCCAGACCGTTCCGCTTGCATTTCTTCCGCCGACAAAGCTTATAATCATTTTCCATGCTGCTTCCGGTAGTGAAACCTGTCCAACTGCCGTGGTATCCGCTATCCAAGTACTGCTTGATGCTTGCGATTGATCAATAGGCAATTTCGTTGTTCCAATTAAAGCCCCCGCACTGTCATAAAAAGAATATGCTATATACCATTTTTGATCATCTGATGTTGGATTGGTATTTACATTCTGAGTCTTTATCCAAGCACCGAATAACAAATCAACATTTGGAGAAACAGTTGGAGACCAGATATCACACATATTTTTTGATACCCACGCGGCAGAATCCGATGTTACAACTTTTTGTATCTTTAACGAATGTCCCATTGATACAAATTGATCTGTAGCCCAGGTTAGAGAACTTCCTCCGGGATCATTTCCCATGTACCAAAATGCTGGTTCATCGCTTTCAAAACCGCCAATTTGCGCCAGGTTTGGAGAAGTTACATTAGTAACGCTTATATCATCAAAATATACGGTACCAGTGAACGTTGAGTATACATGTAAACGAATTTCCATACCAGCAGTTTGGGGATTAGTCGGTACTGGCACATCCACAGAATATTTAGTCCAATCAAATGAAGTTACATTAGAAGGGAACGTAAATTGATAATCATTTCCTGTCCCATCAAAACCATCATTATTGCCCAGCTTAGTGAAAAATTGTGGAGTAATACCGACCGCCCATGTACTAGGATGAGCCGCAGCTGAATCAGGCAGCAGATTGCTGGCTTTTATCCAAACGCTTATTCTAATAATATCACCAGGTTTAATCGTTGGATCTATTGCACTAAACGGCATCCTATGAGTACTAACAAATCCATCATGAACCTGTCTATCTGCAGGCATGTTAAACTCTAATGAGTAATTACCACTATGCGCTGTTGCATTTGTAACCACTGTATTTTCGAATCCGTCATTTAATAGCCCATCATTACCTCCATTAGGCGGCAACCAATAATACCAGCCTGTTGGGACTCCCAATTGAGTATTCCAATCCTGACCTGCCCAAGCTCCTCTTCCAGTAAAGATGAAGTTATCTGCCCAGACTGTTCCAGTTGCATTTTTACCACCAATGAAACTTATTATCATCTTCCAGGCAGCAACAGGTAAAGAAACCTGACCGACGGCTGTCGTATCTGCCATCCAGTTAGTACTTGAAGCCTGTGATTGATCAATAGGCAATTTCGTTGTGCCAATTAAAGTTCCGGCACTATCATAGAATGAATATGCTATATACCATCTCTGATCATCAGAAGTTGGATTTGTGTTTACATTTTCTGTCTTTACCCAAGCACCAAATAACAAATCGACATTTGGAGAAACGGTTGGGGACCAAATGTCACACATATTATCAGATACCCATGCAGCTGAATCTGAAGTTGCTGACTTTTCGATCTTTATAGAACGTCCCATTGAAACATATTGATCTGTAGCCCAGGTAAGCGTTGCTCCGCTAGGCTGGCTGCCAATATTCCAAAATGCAGGCGTTGTACCTTCAAATCCTGCTACTGATTTTAGATTTTGGGCACTCACGGGAAAGGTCATCAAGATAAAGAGTGAAAGCACCCCAAATCGCCAAAGATATTTAGGAAACACAGTCATATTTACCTCCTGTCAGAAATTAAATTTATTTGACTTTTAATTGTTTGGGAAAACCATATTCTTGATAAATGACTGATTACTTCTTGCAGTAAACAAGTCATTTAATTCCAGCTCAATTAAAGAACAACGATTAAGTGAAAATGAATTAACTTTAACCTTTCCAGAAACCAGTAAATCTACAGCAGATTGAAAGGTGAAGGGGTTTAGTAGGGAACTCTTTATGTTTAACTCTTTATGGAAAAGAGTTTGTAGATTTATAACAATGGAAGATTTGTCAGGAGACAAACCGAAAATGACCAATTTTCCTCCCGGCTTTGTAACTTTAAGTGCAGTTTCTACAGCTTCAGGCCTACCTACACATTCTATAACAATGCTGGCCCCATTACCTGTAATCGAATACAACTTTTGCAAAAAATTTTTTGTGTAGGGATCAAGCACATAATCAGCTTTTAGATTTATTGCTAAATTTCTTTTTGTTTCATTAGGTTCAATCATAATAATTTTGGACGCCCCTCTTATTTGTGCTAGCTGCAACATTAGTAATCCTATAGTTCCAGCGCCTAAAATTGCTATGGTGTCACCCAATTTGACATCAGCAATATTCATCCCGTGGACGCAACACGACAATGGCTCTGCAAATGCAGCATAATGCATTGGAAAATCACTAGGTACCGGGTAGATTTGTGTACTAGGAACAACCGAATATTGCGCTAATCCGCCATTAATTGTAACACCCAGGGCTTTCAAGTTTAAGCACAAGTTAATTTTTCCCTGCTTACAAAACTCACAATAACCACAATAAATATTTGGATCAATCGCAACCTTGGTACCAACACTCAAGTGTTTAACTTCATCCCCAATTTTCTCTACAATTCCTGCATATTCATGACCGATTATAACAGGTGGTTTGGAGGGAGCTTCTCCACTGTATATATGATAATCCGTTCCGCAAATTCCACAGGCGCCAACTTTCACAAGAACTTCATTCGCTCCCAAGCCCCCAAGATTATATTCAGATACATTCAGATTAAGTGGACTATTAAAAATAGCTGCAAGCATTTTTTAATTATGTGTTTGTAAATAGCAAGTTGACTTTCTCTTAATGAGTTCTACGGGAATAAGGACCTTCTTACTCGTTTTATTTTCCGAGTTAAGAATATCGTACATTAGGTGCATAGCCTCTATTCCCATATCAGTTTTTGAAATCTGAATAGAACTCAAAGGAGGATCCAATGAAAGGTCAGCTTCTACGTTATCAAAGCCAATTATAGAGATATCTTCAGGAATTCTAATTTTATTTTCTTTTAAATATTGCATAACCCCAATTGCCATCGCATCGTTACATGAAAATATAGCGCTTATCTCTTTGTTATTTGAGAGTAATTTCTTTGCCGCATTGTAACCACCATGTCGCGTTGGTTCTTCTTCATCAATAACATACATATTCGAATTAACTGTTATTGAAGCTTCTTCCATAGCAGTTTTGTAACCAATAAATCTATCTTTAATGCTGGGGTGTGAAATATCTCCGCCAATAAAGGCAATATTCTTATGATTCAGTTCTAGTAAGTGTTTTGTTGCTATGAAACCGCCATTAACATTATCAATAATTACTACCGGATATGAATTGTGGTCAGGATAGAAATCAATAAATACAGTTGGGAGACCGTATCTTTTCAAATCTACTATAAGTTCCAACGGCACTTTACCAGCTATGATAACTCCATCAAGATTTCTCTCAAGAACAAACCTCGGGAGCCTACTTCCATGCTGATAATCCGATGGCACTGTAGTCAGTAAGACGTAAAATTCCTTTTCTCTCGCTGCAAACTCAGTTCCCAGGAATATTCTGGTATAAAACGGCTCTGACCTGAGAAAGTGATCCTCGGTTAGTATAAATCCTATATTACCTGTTTTCTGTGAAGCCAATCCTCTTGCGGAATGGGACGGATGATAATTGAGTTCTTTGATGGCTTTATGAACTCTCATTCTTGTTTCGTCTGATATTCTTTTATGATTATGAATTACTAAAGATACAGTTGCTGTTGAAACATTTGCAGACTTTGCAACATCTTTAATAGTAGGTAGAGTTTTATTGAATGCTTTAGTATCAGTTTTGGTCATATATAGTTAAGCGTTTAACCAAAAATATAAAACAAAAATTCATATGTCAAGAAATATTTGTAATATTCGTATAAATTAAATAATATCAAACGTTTACATTACTAAAAAATACTAAAGCGATTGAACATTTTTCCATACTGCAGCATTTTAGACATAAAGACTTATATATGAAAATTATTCATTAAGATCAGTTATAAGTAGGAAGGTGCAGCATGTGAAAGTAAGCTTATTAGATTCTAATGTTAAGTTGAAACATGAACCAATAAAGACACGAAGAGAAAAGTAAATTTTTAGTTATGCTTTCTTGCTATTCTACAAATTATAAGATATAAAATCAATCTTAGAAACATCGAAAAATAATACGCTTTTTTTACTCTTTCTTAGAAAAGCAATCTGGATAATTTCTAATAATATTTTCCCAATAAAGTCTCTAATCCCTAAATATTAACTGTAAGTTAACTTTTTTGATTCATCCAAAATGGAGAACAGATAAACCAAAATAGGGTGCCGAATAACATTAGAAGTTTATCTATGTCTAGAGTTATCACTCCTGCAAACACAAAAAAAGAAGGAATAATTGTAAGGATTAATCCAATTGCAGATATTGTCTTAAGCAGAGACTTTGATTCCATTTCCCAAACTCCTTCTTAAAATTCTTTTCTGTTGTACAAAACTAAAAACGACATAAATTGAAGAAGCAATAAACCAACCGGGCAGCCCTAAAAAGAATATTTCCATACCATAGTATAAATTGATAAAAAGGCACAAGACGAGAGTCAAAACCCACGTTATCATTGCAGCTTGGTTTAAAGATTTATGAAATACTTCCGCAAAATTCGATTTCAATTTCAATTTGGGTAATATATAAACATCCATCATTATTATAGCACCCATTGGCATTAATAGAAGCCCGTAAAGAGCAACAAATTCAAGAAGTTTCATTACCAATGCCGGAAAAATCGCAGCGATGCTTGTAATTATTCCAACAATCATAGTCACCTTCCAGGTTTTCCACTTAGGTTTGATCGCCTGGAGAGCCAAACCTGCTCTGTAAATAGTTGGATTAGCAGTTGTCCAGCCAGCCATTATTACACAGAAAGCTCCGGCTATACCTGCCGCTCCATAAGCGATTGGTCCCGGTGAAAATTGAGTGAGATCGTGGGTCTGTTGCAAAAAGGCAGCGTACAAGATTCCGGAAGCTACCCATGCAATATAATGCCCAACATACATTCCTGAGGCAGGTGAAAATCCGTGATACCACTTCTTTGCGTACCGTAATATGGATAAGTCAGCCATTCCTATATGCATAGCCATATTTACAAACCAGGCAAAAAACATTACATGCCAAAAAGTAAATTGACTTTGTCCAGGCAAATGTTTTCCGGTCCATATTTTCGTTTTTGCAACCTCCCCAAAATTTGATAAGGAAGTGACCCCTAATTTTGGTAATACAGCAAAAGCCGCTGCTATGAATACCAAAATCATCCAAGGTGCCGCTACATTTGCAAATCTTGAAACTTGATTATACCCAAACATTGCTATTAATGTCGTAACTATTCCAACCCCCAGAACTATTATTACCCATTCAAGACTATTTGGAAGCCACTGGTTTAACGAAGGCATGCTCAGATGAAAGGGAATACCAACAGCAGTAGCCGAGACAGCAATCATGGAACCTGCTAAAAAACAAAACATCAATGCATTCACAAAGTTATAAACTGAAGTTAGCTTAATGCCGCAGATTTTCTCCAACATATAATATAAAGTATAGCGAAACCTAGTGGCAATTGGCGCACATATAAATCCCCAGCTTAGAACCGCAAGGAAATCACCCACTAATAAGCCAAATATAAGTGCCGTGGCAGTTACACCGTGAGCTACGAACAACGGACCGATAACAAATTCTGTTCCCGCAGTATGTTCGCCAACATACATACCGATAAAACTTCCCCATCCTTTCCATTTTGATTCTGGAACAGGAGTTTGTTCGTACTCTTCCACTGAATTTAAATGACTGAGTAATTTCTCTCTAAGCATTTTTCTTCCTTTAAGGCACCGAATTGAAAAAACTAAGTTCTCTCTTGTTCTATCTTCTTCTGGTAACCAATTTCATTATACTTAAGAACCGGGTCAATTGGTAATTCCTTATTTAATCGAGCTTTAGCAACAATTGGTCTAACATCAGCATTAATGGTAGCATCATTAAACCGACGATTTGCCAAGATTATCTCATCTTTGCTTTGATAATTAAGAATTGATTGTTGATCAACCAATAAAGCTTTGGCGAATGATAATTGTAGAGAGTCAATAGAATGTATTATTGCAGGAATCCGTTTCTCTCTACTGCTACATTGATCAATCATCAGAGCCCAGTTATTATCTCCTTGAATTCCCCCGCCAACCAAGAGTTCGTAAAAAATTCTTGCCATAGCAGCATTTGGTTCTACTGCATGGTCATCGTCTGCAGCATATCTTGTGTTAAAATGAAATCCGCCTAATAGTTTCTCATTCAAAAGCCTTGCAACTATTTGCTCGATATTTGTAGAATGATGATGATGCCCCATATCGATTAATACACCTGCATCTCCATCAAACTCCTTCACTAGTAAATATGAAGACCCCCAATCTGAAAGGACGGTGCTGTATGTTCCAGGTTCAAATACTTTGTACTCAATTAAAACTTTAACACCTTTATTTTTACTATCAGCATTAATTTTCTTTATCTCAGCAGCAACTTCTTTTAATGACACTTTTGCAAAATTATAAACCTTCCTTAGTTCTATCTGGCCCGGATAATTAGAACCGTCGGGAAGCCATAATGTCAACACTCCATTTCCAATCTTATCAGCAATTGTGGCGGCGAGTAATGTTTGCTTTATATAATTATCTCTTGTTGTTTTTTCTTCAGCGGATAAACTTCCGCGAAAGGAACCTTTTAAAAAATATGTGGGACTTACTGAACCTAATTTCAGCCCGCGAAGTTTCGCTTTTTCAGTCACCTCTTCAGCAATTTCAATGGAACCTGAAATTTCATCACTTGAGAAATCCCATAACACATGCGTTGCCACTCCTTCAACGGCACTGGTGAGTTGGTCCACTAATTTCGCATCGTCTAATTTTTCATCTATATTTCGGGCAAAACCGGGTGGCATATAGTCTCCAAATCTTCCACCACCAAATTCTCCAAAAACCCAGCTTGGAACTTCAACTTTGAAATTTTCTATTGCTTTAATCGACTTATTTACGTTGATCTCCCCAAATTCTTCTTGAAGAGATTTTAATCCAAATTCAATTTGTTTTTCTGTCATAAACATTCTCTTTTTTTGCTTAACGATTTGGAAGGATTGCTATATATACTAACTCTTCCTAAGGTTTCATCGTCCAGAAAATGCATAAAAATATTTTGTGTAAATGATGATCAACAACTAATTTATCAAAAAAAGTTTATTAGTTTAACTAAACGAAAATATTATTTTACAATCTGTAATCAGATTTATCATTTCTCCAGGGTTTTTATTTAAAGGTCAGAGATTACTCTATCCTAAATAATTACGAACAATATAATATGTATAAACCTATGAATAAGAAAAGATCAGAAGAATTTTGTGGGTTTTCCTTTAGCTTGAAAACAAAAAATGCGAAAACGGCTTATTTTCGACTTCTGTAGTGAGTGTAACGGAAACCCGAAACAAGTACTACAGAAAGAAAATTTTCTGATATTTACCAGCCAACTATATATCTAACAATATATAAGATTAGTTAGCCCCTAACACATAGACAACTGTAAGAATTTAATATCTCATTTACTTTTAAAAACGCACTACAATTAAAGCAATAAATAATGATCAATGTTATTTCTCATTACTTCATCTGTAAGAAGGGGGTGCTTGATTGGGGCTACTCCCCCAGCTCGTATCCGGGATAGGACTTAACTTATATACTATCCTACTACCACCGGATATATCACTAAACCTAATCCATGGCCTATCCCAAGTTTTACCATTCACTGATAAACTATGAACATATGGAGAGTTTATTTGTGCTCCCTTACCAATAATCGTCACTTCACCATTCTTAAGATGAAGAACAACTTTCGAAAACAATGGGCTGCCGAGAACAAGCACGTTTACCCCGGGTATTTCAGGGTAGATACCCAAAGCACTAAAAACATACCATGACGACAATGCACCTGCGTCATCATTGCCGGGCAAACCGCTAGGTGTATCTTTAAAAAGTTCGGTCTGAATCCGTCGAATAACCTTCTGTGTTTTATAAGGAACACCAGCAAAATCGTATATCCACGGATTACCTTCACAGGGCTCATTACCCATAAATGCATGTTGACTTAATGGGCCGTCATTAAGTTTAGTAAAATATTTATCAAGTCTGGTAACCGCTATAGAACGACCTCCCATCAAGTTAAATAATCCTTTAAAATCAAACGGAACCAACCACGTATACTGTGTCGCACTGCC
>JBJKPP010000221.1:0-5159 GCA_046706145.1 Ignavibacteriaceae bacterium
AAGGTTTTAAGCAGTTCTTTATCCGATACTTTAAAAACCGGTCAATAATGTTTAAGCTTCTAATTTTCCTAAATAAAACGAATGAAGAAAAAGTACTTGAACACTTTAACAACTTCATTCTTAAATACCTTTCAGATATCTCAGGAACTAAAATATTAGCGGGCGACGTAGAAAGTAATATCCTGCTTGAACATAAGTACAGCAAATTTTGTGAAGTGACATTCGATTCAAAAAAAGATTTCGATGCAAGGATGGCTTCTGAAACTGGCCGGGCATTCAGTAGTGATCTTATGGAATTTCATAAATTTATCACTGTTATCCTGGTTAATTATGATGAGAAATCGTCCTAACTGCAAGATCGATAGATAAAAGGAAACGGTTACACAAGCTCATACTGACCGCTGCTTCCTTCCGGACCTGACGGGGTTGGGTAATCACTTGTTAACCGTTCCTAAAAGTAACAATTCTAAATTCAAAAATAAGGATTTCCGTTGGAAAAAGTTAGGGGGAGTACAATCAAAAAGGATAATATTTGGATGAGTAATAAGGTAGTTAAATATTCTTATACTTTTCCTTTAATGCTCTTAATTCTATAACAACTTGCTCAAGATCTTTGGATAAAATATTTACATCACTATAAGTTTTCTGTTCAATTTTATTCTCTTTTCCTGAGAATTCCAGTTCAGCACTTAATTCCGACATTGCATCTATTCCTAATGTTAGGCAGCTACCTTTCAGTTTATGAGCATGGAACCTTAACGACTGATAATTTTTTTCCTCCACAGCTTTACTAATTTGATGAACTGTTTTAGGCAGGTCGTTTAGATATGTCTCTAATAAATCAAGAAGAAATGCAACATCTTCTTTCGTCTGGATATCTTTCAGGAAAGTAATTTTATCCTCTTCCACTAAATTGTGCTTACCATTATCAATTAAATCTGTATTTTGGCTTTCATACTTTCTCTCATAAATGGCTCTTCCCCACTTATTAAAAAGGTCTTCAACTGCTTCAATTTTGAGCGGCTTAGAAATATAATCGTCCATGCCTGTGCCGAAATAATTTTCTTTTGCCTCATCCAATGAATTTGCCGTCATTGCCACTATTACAGGCTTTTCTTCTAAAGTATAATCCCGGTATATCTTTTCTGAAGCAGCGGCGCCGTCCAATTCAGGCATTACAATGTCCATTAGGATTAAATCATATTTAATTTTCTTTAAAGCGTCCAAAACTTCGAGGCCATTTGCGGCAACATCCACCCTATATCCTAACCGGTTTAGTATCCGTATGGCAACTTTTTGGTTAACAACATTATCGTCAGCCAATAATAATTTTAGTCGTGTTTTTTCATCATTGCTTAAAGGTTGATAATTTTTATTTGTAGAAGGATTCTTAGTATTTGTTTTTAAAATTTTTACAAAATAATCATATAATTGTTCGTGCTTAACAGGTTTATTAATAACGGCAGAAATATTATTATTTTCTAAAGTTATTTCTTCTCTTCTACCGACCGAGGATAATATTATAATGGGTAAATCTGGGGAATATTTTTTTAATTCGCCGGCTAATGTGACACCATCAATTTGCGGCATCTGATAATCTAAAACAGCAAGATCAAATTTTACTTGTTGCTTCACTAATTCTAATGCTTCAAGAGGCACTTGAAAAGCTTCATATCTCATATTCCATTGGTTTACTTGTGATTTAAGTATTTTTAGATTCGTAATATTATCATCAACTATTAAAACTTTTTTATTTCTCAATAAGTAATTACTAGAATGAACAAACACTTTCGACTGAGCTGGTTTAGAATCAGCAACGATGGTGAAATAAAATGTAGTTCCTTTTCCAGCTTCGCTTTCTACCCACATTTTGCCGCCCATTAATTCTGAAAGTCTTTTACTAATAACTAAGCCTAACCCTGTCCCTCCATAGTTTCTCGAAGTAGATGCATCAACCTGACTAAAAGATTTGAAAAGCTTGTTCATTTGATCCTTGGGTATTCCGATTCCGGTATCTCTAACTGCAAAAAGAATTTCGTACTTATTTTCTTCAATCTTTCTTGCCGAAGCAGAAACAAAAACCTCTCCCGCTTCCGTAAACTTTACGCCATTGTTTATTAAATTTGTTAATATTTGTCTTAATCTGGTAACATCACCATAAATTGTAACCGGTGTGCTGCCTTCAATTATATATGCCAGATCCAGATTCTTTTCTGAGGCTCTACTCGACATAAGGTCCAAAGAATCTTCAATTGCATCTCTTAAGTCAAAAGGCTGATTTTCCAATTCCAGTTTCTCAGATTCAATCTTTGAAAAATCTAAAATATCGTTAATAACAACCAAAAGTTGGTCACCGCTTAATCTGATAGTTTCGACATATTCTTTTTGTTCTTCTGTTAAACCTGAATCTAAAAGCAGACTCGTCATACCTATAACACCATTCATTGGTGTTCTAATTTCATGACTCATTAAAGCAAGAAATTCTGATTTAGCTTTAACCGCTGATTCTGCTTTTGAAAGCGCCCCATCAAGTTCTACATTTTTTTCTTTTAAAGCATTAATTGCACTATTCAAGTTAAGTACGGCGCCAATAATTGAAGCTATAGTTATTAAAAGGGATTCTTCATCTTCTTCCCATGCTCTCCAATTTTTCTTTGCTTCAAATCCAAGAAAGCCCCAATATCTATCATTTTCATAAAGAGGAAATAAAATTAGAGATTTTGTTCCTTCACTTTGAAATTTTCGTTTAAGATCTTCAGACAAATTATCAATAAAGATTTTTACAACGTTACCATTTGAAAAGTTGTTAAATAAATCCAACTCTTTCATGGTAGAATATGTTACAATGTTATCAGCCAACTTCAAATATCTCTCTTCTGAGGCCCATTGCACAAAAAGAGTAGCTTCATCGTTGTTTATTCTTTCATAGTTATGTTTATAGAGATAAGTTCTGTCTGCCTCAATAGAATTTCCAAGTATATTCATAGATGATTCTAGCCCGGCATGTAAGTCCTCTGTAGAGATAAGTAATTTGCTAACTTCCGCTATACTTCTTAGAATCCGATCTTTTCTTTTAAGCTCATATTCGTCTTTACTTCTTTCCGTTTCGTCTCTATAGATTGTAAGAAGCATTTTCTTACCGTTTATATTCTTGATAAAGCAGCTAGAAAAGCTCACATGTGCTTTTTCTCCATTCCAGAGAAGAATTGTCGTTTTTCCTGATTTTTCCACGCTGTTATTTGTAAAATTGCGTAAGTAATTATCTAATGTTTCTTCATCATCTTCGTTATAAACATCAGTAAAATTTCTACCCTCAATTTCATGTTGATTTTTTCCGACCAATTTGGCGTAAGAATTATTGCAAAGACATACAATACCGTTTTCATCTGTTAGTCTCATGGCTTCGCTAGACTTTTCCCAAATGGTTCTGAAAATATGCTCAGAGTTCTTTATACTCTCTTCAATTTCGATTCTTCTGGTTATACCTCTAATTGTACCCTGTAGTATAGGACGATCGTTTGAAAAGGCTATTCTGCCTGTTATTTCAACAGGAATAATTTTTCCAAACTTGCTCTTTAGATTCGCTTCTAATCTTATTTTCCCATCCTCGCTGGAATGATGAAATAAATTTTGAAATATCCTGGATATCTGCTCAATGTTAATAAAATTATGAAGCGGCTTATCAATTATTTCGGCAACATTGTAGCCGGATAATTCTTTAACGGAAGGACTAACATATATTATTTTACCAGTGGGAGATAATCTGAAGATGGTATCAACTGAAGAATCGGCAATTTGCTGATATTTTGTTTTATCACCTTCTAAATTTTTATTTGAAGTTTTTGTTTCAGAATCTTCTGATCTCTTTTGAGGCAAGTTTTCTAGAAGATTATTATCGTCTATTTTCTCGGTAATGTTATATTGAGAATTTTGCTTTTCTAGATTTTCGGGCTGCATTCGCTGATTTTCAATAAAATTAATAACAAAATCCCGGAACAAAAACTGTTCCGAGATTTTGGTCTAAGAAAACCAGTAAATTCGCAATAATTACTGTTCGAGGGTAGAAAGATTACCAGGATCAAGTCCTAAAGCTTGCGCTTTTAGTACTCTTCGCATAATCTTTCCGCTCCTTGTCTTGGGGAGGGAATCTACAAATGTTATTTTCTCGGGTTTAGCTATAGGACCTACCTCATGACCAACATGCTGCCTTAATTCTTCCATTAATTTATCATCTTTCTCAAAACCGCTCCTTAAAATAACATAAACATGTATTGCATTACCTTTCAATTCGTGAGGCAAACCAATAGCAGCAGCTTCAGCAACTGCGGGGTGGCTGACAAGTGCGCTCTCTATTTCTGCAGTACCAAGCCTGTAACCTGAAACCTTAATTACGTCATCAACCCTGCCTATTACCCAGAAGTAACCGTCTTCATCTTTTTTGGCAGAATCTCCTGTCAAGTACATGCCTTTATATTTAGACCAATATTGATTCACGTACCTTTCGTCATCACCGTAAATAGTACGCACCATAGAAGGCCACGGAGTTTTTATTACCAAATACCCTTCTTCATTTGGTCCTAATGGCTTTCCTTCCTCATTAACAACGTCTGCAACAATTCCGGGAAAAGGTTTAGTCCCTGAACCTGGTTTTAAAGGAGTGCAGGGCATTGGTGTAATCATAAACATTCCGGTTTCAGTCTGCCACCATGTGTCCATAATTGGGCATTGTTCTTTACCTATAACACGATGGTACCATCTCCATGCTTCCGGATTGATGGGCTCACCCACGCTGCCTAGGAGTCTAAGTGACGAAAGGTTATATCTATTCGGCCAAGCATCTCCAAAACGCATTAAGCCTCTTATAGCTGTTGGGGCGGTGTACAAAATACTTATGCCATATTTTTCTATCATTTGCCACCAACGATTAGGATAAGGATGTGTCGGTGCTCCCTCATACATGAAAGACGTTGCTCCATTTAACAATGGCCCATAAACAATATAGCTATGACCTGTTATCCAGCCAGGATCTGCGGCGCACCAATATCTATCTTCATCATGAATATCAAAAACATATTTCAGCGTAGTGTACGTGCCTACCATGTAACCACCATGAACGTGAAGAATAGCCTTCGGCTTTCCTGTTGTTCCCGATGTGTACA
>JBJKPP010000222.1:0-2700 GCA_046706145.1 Ignavibacteriaceae bacterium
CGAAAACAAAGATCGTTTAAATAACTCTTCCCCTTTGGTTTCCTTCCATTTAAGAAGAAGGCTAAGACCGTTAAGCAAACCGATAATGATTGCTATTGGAATGTTTAATTCACTGTAGTAATATTTCTGCACAGAATGACCGAATATAGGAGCAGAAGTTCCAACAAGAATTATTACGGCAGCGGCACACAAAACAATAGAAGCAGTAAAAAGCGCTAACTCTCTTGAGATAAGACTTTCATCATGAGGAGTAACATCATTAAGATTTTTCCATCTATAAATTATCAGCCCAAGCCCGATGAACAGGAATGTCGTCATAAAAATTATAAGGAACAGATAAACCAGTCTCCCAGGATCTACAAATGAATGAACAGAAGCATCTCCCAAAACCCCGCTTCTAGTTAAGAAAGTAGAATACAAGACCAAAATATAAGTGAAAATGCAAAGTATTAGATTGGTTTTTGCATACCTCCCCACACCGCCTTTAGTTTGACTCTTTCTCTGCACCAACAAAGTATGAACTGACGCTACCGTAATTAACCAGGGAATAAAACTAGAATTTTCCACAGGATCCCAAGCCCAATATCCGCCCCAGCCAAGCATTTCATAAGCCCAATAACCTCCGAGCATTATACCGAGTCCTAAAATCCCTCCCGCGGTTAAAACCCACGGAAAAGCTTCTCTCACCCAATCTTTGTAATCATTCTTCATTAAAGCAGCTACAGCAAAACAAAAAGGAACCGAAGCCATTGAAAAACCTGAGAACAAAATAGGCGGATGTATCTGCATCCAGAAATTCATTAGCTGTGGATTCAATCCCTTACCATCCACTATAAATTGATTTATGGAAATTCCGCCCGCCGCAAGGGTAGAATACAGCGAAGAAGTCATTTTGACAAAATGAGTACTTGAAGAAGCATCTGTATAAATGAAGCTTTGCAACCAGGGCTGATGTATGAATGCTCGAGTAATGTGAGTAGCATTAATATAAATCGCTTCTGTCCAAATGTGAACAAAAGGGTTTTTAAAGAGCGGTGAAACCATAACCAGGAGAAAACTAGTAACTAGGGTAAAAACGGACATTACACGAGGTTCTAAGTCCCCTCTCTTGGAAGCGTATGATTGAAGAATAATTCCCACGATTGAACTCAAAAGAAGCCACAGCATAAAACTACCTTCCTGACCTCCCCAGAAAGTCGCGATTAGATAACCAAAAGGAAGCTCATTACTGCTGTAATCATAAACGTACTTGTAGCTGTAATCGTGGCTTAACAAAATTGACCAAAATATTGCTGCAGCAATAAATACGCACATGGCCATCAAATGATAAGAAAGTCTGCCTATTTCAAGTGTGTTTTTGTATCCCTTGTAACTCAAGAAATACATAACCATTGTAAAAAGGCTAAAGACTAATGCTAAACTTAAAACAATGCTTCCTACCATTTAATTATTCCTTTTATCATAGAGAAGAAGATTTGACAGTTTGGTCTTGATATTTGCTTGGGCATTTTGTGAGGATATCGTTGGCCATAAAATAACCGTTTTTATAACTTCCGGTCACAACTATGCTGCGGGCAGATTCAAAATTATTTGGAATCGAACCATGATATTTAACAAACATTTGATTTCCATCTTGATCAGTCATGTAAAAACTGAAGATCATGTTTTGTTTGTCTAAATTATAACCTTTATCCTTAACCCAGCTTCCTGTTGCCTTAACTGTTTTACCACTCTTTTCCAATAACGAAAAGTTATTTTGGTATCGTATGTTGCTTTGGGTAAGAAAATATATCATCAAGCCCAGGAAGACTGCAATTATCACGCTCCCAAACAAATATTTTTTCTTCATTCTTTTTCATCTCCTTTTAATTCTTTTTCAACACTCTTAATTCTTTTGTCTAAATTTATCAAAAAAAGAAAAATTCCAATCCAAACAATAAGTACAATAAAAAGCACTATGTAGAGGGCATTATTTTGTAGAAAATCAAAAAAAGAATTCATACTACCCTTCTATTAATTTCTTGTTTAGTTTATCTTTAAATAAAATCGATTTATAACCGAGCGTCCACATCCAAAAGAAAAGAATTGTGAAACCAATCAAGGATAAATAAAATACGACTAGCATGTTAGCATTCATTTTAAAATCTACAATTGGACCGGCATTCGTATCATTTGCTGATCCAGGATGAAGACCATCCATTATTCTGGGCATGATAAATATGAAAAACGGCACAGTTATAAATGCAATTACAGAATAAACAGATGACAACAAAGCTTTCCTTTCTTCAGATTCTATGGAAGACCTTAATGCAAACCAGGCTCCATAAATCATAAGAAGAGCAAAAATGCTTGTTTGTCTTGGGTCCCAACTCCAAAAAGCGCCCCAAGCAAACTTAGCCCAGACAGCACCTGTTACTGTAGCCAAAACACAAAAGACCATTCCGAGTTGTGCAGCAGAATAAGATTTGGCATCATCAGTTAAATTTCTCTTAATTAAATATCTTGTACTATAGACTGTTGATACAATAAAAGCTATAACCGTTACCCAGGCAGTAGGTACATGAAAAAATATAATCTTTGCATTCTCTTTTAAGCCAGGAATAAAAGGAAATTCGTACCATGTACTCGGGTGATGTACTATTGGAAAAGATATGCCCGCAATGCATACGCAAGTTAGAAGAACAAATAGCGAAATTTTCC
>JBJKPP010000223.1:0-11335 GCA_046706145.1 Ignavibacteriaceae bacterium
TTCCTATCTTAGAACTGGTTGGAAAAAATGGGAAAGTGATTGCTGCGGATCTTCAAGATGGAATGCTTAGAAAATTGCAAGAAAAGATTAAAGGGACTGACCTAGAAGAAAGAACAAAGCTTTATAAATGTGAGCAAGACAAAATTGGACTTGTTGAAAAAGTAGATTTCATTCTGGCTTTTTATGTGGTTCATGAAGTTCCAAACCAGGAGAATTTTTTAAGGGAATTAAAATCATTATTAAATTCTCATGGACTGATTTTTATAGTAGAGCCTAAATTATTTCATGTTTCTAAGAAAGAATTTGGTGAAACGGTAAGAAAAGCTGAACTGCTGGGTTTAAAAGTAGGTGATTATCCAAGACTTCCTTTTAGTTGGGCAGTACTTCTAAGGAATGGAGGATGATATTCAGAATTATTTCAAAATAGTAGCGGAATTAGAAAA
Source organism: Ignavibacteriaceae bacterium (assembly GCA_046706145.1). GTDB lineage: Bacteria > Bacteroidota > Ignavibacteria > Ignavibacteriales > Ignavibacteriaceae > JBJKPP01. Next base: position 444 of record JBJKPP010000223.1, read on the forward strand.
TATAATCAAAAAAGCGGGAGAAAAATATGAAAAGAATAATAATTTTTAGAGCTACTTTCCTTTTTTCCCTTTTTATATTCTTCTACGGATGTAAGGATTCATCGACTATAACAAATAACGATACAATCTACGGATCAGGTAAGGTAGTATCTGAACTTAGAACTGTGGATGAATGTTCTGGACTTACAATTAAGAACGTTGGGGATGTTTACTTAACTCAGGGGGATACACAATCAATCCGAATTGAAGCGGATGATAATATAATTGATAAAGTTATTACACAGAAAAACGATGGGATTCTCCAAGTAGGATTGCAAGACGGAAGCTATTCGAACATTACACTTAAAATGTATATTTCTCTTAAAAATGTATGTAGTCTGTCGATAGATGGAACCGGGAAAGTTAGTGTTGAAAAGTCGATAAAATGTGACACTTTAAATTGTGCAGTAAATGGGGCGGGAAATCTTTCCATAATAGGAAGTGCAGACTTTTTCATTTGTTCAGTTAATGGAGCGGGTAACGTTTCAGCAAAAGATTTTATTGCAAAAAAATGTAGTGCCTTTGTCAACGGTACTGGAAATTGTATTATATATGTTACTGATGAACTTAATGCATCTGTTAATGGAGTGGGCAAAATTATTTACTACGGAAATCCTACAAAAGTAACTACTTACGTATCCGGAATGGGTCAAATAAAAAAAGGTTAAATAATTAGTCTTAAAAATTATACTTGAATATTATCCTACAAGCTAAACGCTTTCTTTAATAACTCTTTTTCCTGTTGCATAGATATTCTGGATGAGCCATACGCGGGGCTTGCACTTTCAGGTCTTCCTGCATAGAATAATTTCTGGTCTGCTGCAATATTGTCCTGAAGTTTTGGTCGCAAATAAGACCATGCACCCATGTTTCCCGGTTCTTCTTGTACCCAAACGATCTTTTTTGCGTTTTTGTAGCTTCTCAAAATATATTCAACGTTGTCTTCATCAAATGGATAATACTGTTCAATTCTAACTATTGCTACTTTTTCTTCCAGGTTATTTTGTTTTCTGTGCTTCAGCAAATCGTAATAGACTTTGCCGCTTGTAACCAGCACTTTTTCTATCTCATCTTTGTTTTGCAAATTATCATCTATGACTTCTAAGAATCGGCCTCTTAAAAATTCTTCCTTGGTCGATCTTGCTTCCGGTAATCTCAAAAGACTTTTCGGCGTCATTATTACTAAAGGTCTGCCTTCTACTCTTTTAATTTGCCTTCTCAAAAGATGAAAGTACTGCGCCGGCGTAGTTGGATTGCAAACTTGCATATTGTCTTCGGCACAAAGAATAAGGAATCTTTCGAGTCTTGCGCTGGAATGTTCAGGTCCCTGGCCTTCATAACCATGGGGGAGTAACAAAACGAGACTATTTGGTATTTGCCACTTTTCTTGTGACGCCACGATGAAATTATCAATAATTACTTGTGCGGAATTAGCAAAATCTCCGAACTGTGCTTCCCAAATTACCAATGCCAATGGATCGGCAGTAGAATAGCCATACTCAAAACCAAGAACTGCCGCTTCAGATAGAAGACTATCTAAGGGTTCTATTTGGGCCTGTTTGTTATTGATATAATTTAGCGGAATATAATCATCGCCTGTCTTTATATCTGTCAAAGCAAGATGTCTTTGACTGAATGTTCCTCGTACACTGTCTTGACCACTTAATCTAACAGGAGTTCCCTCAAGTAATAAACTTCCAAATGCAATGGTCTCTGCAAATGCCCAATCTGACCCGTTGCCGTTTTCAAGAAATGTTCTTCTTCCCTCCAAAAATTTCTCCAGCTTAGGATGAACTGAAAAATCATTTGGAAGAGTTGTAATACCAGTGACGATTTGTTTTAAAGTTTCCAGATTTATGGAAGTATTTTCCACCGGGCTAATTGATTCTACTTTTTCTTTCGAAACTGCTAACGGCACATCCGTAGCAAAAGAAGTCTCTTTCTTTTGTGTTCTCTCTAAAGATTCATTCAGAGATTCAGTAAACCGGTTTACTATATTATCCACTTCTTCTTGAGAGACAGAATTTTTCTTTACCAATTTCTCAGCATAAATAGTTTTCACAGAAGGATGATTCTTAATTTTATCGTATAGCAAGGGCTGGGTGAAACCAGGTTCGTCTCCTTCATTGTGACCATGTCTTCTGTAGCCGAATAAATCAATTACGACATCCTTCTTAAACTCTTGCCTAAAATCGAAAGCAAGTTTAGTTGCCCATAAGGCTGCTTCAGGATCATCACCATTTACATGAAATATTGGTGATTGAATCATTTTCGCTACATCCGAAGGATAAACTGACGAACGTGCATCTTCTGGAGTAGTTGTAAATCCAATCTGGTTATTAATGATGATATGCACTGTCCCGCCTGTTCTGTAACCAGTAAGTTGTGAAAGGTTAAGTGTTTCAGCTACTACTCCTTGTCCGGCAAACGCCGCGTCACCGTGAATAAGAACAGACATTATTTTCTTGTGTTGTTTTTTGTCTCCCAGTCTTGTTTGTTTTGCTCTTGTTATTCCTTCGACTACGGGGTTTACCCATTCGAGGTGACTTGGATTGGAAGCGAGCGTAGCATTAATTGAGCGCCCGTTTAAAGTTTTATAAGTTCCTGATGCACCAAGATGATATTTAACGTCGCCAGAACCCTGAATAGACTGAGGATCACGAATGTCTTCAAATTCATAAAAAATAGAATCGAAAGGCTTCCCGATAATGTTTGCCAGAACGTTTAATCTGCCGCGATGTGCCATGCCAAGAACAACTTCCATAATGTTATCGTCAGCCGCGATATTTAAGAGATAATCTAAAACAGGAATTAAAGTTTCTGAACCTTCAAGAGAAAATCTCTTGTGTCCCACAAATCTTCTATGTATAAAATGCTCAAAAGTTTCAGCATAGATAAGCTTTTCAAGTATATTCTTTTTTATTGTATTACCCATATGAGGAGCATTTCTGATAGGCTCCATTCTTTCTTGTAGCCATCGTTTCTGTTCAGGATTTTGAATATGCATAAACTCAATACCAATCTTCTCACAATACGTCTTTTGAAGAAGGTCAAGTATTTCTCTCAATGTCGCAGTACTTTGGGCCCCGGGCATGCCGCCGGTAATAAATTCGCGGTCGTAATCCCAGTAAGTAAATTTATAGTATGATGGATCAAGTTCATTATGATAATATGATTGGGTTGATAAAGGATCCAGATTTGCAATCAAGTGCCCGCGCACTCTATACATGTTAATTAGCTGTAGTACTCTTGCTTGTTTTTCAATTTCTTCAGTATTAGAACCCTTAGAAAATGCTCCCGGTTGATAATCTGTTTTCCAAAGAAGCGGTTGCAAAGGTATATTTAAGGATTGGAAAATCTCATCGTAAAAATTATCATTCCCCAATAATTGTTCACTAATTTCTTTTAAGAACAGTCCTGATTCAGCTCCCTGGATTATTCTGTGATCGTAGGTGCTGGTTATATTCATTACCTTGCTAACACCAAGAGCGGAGATTGTAGTTTTTGAAACAGCTTGATACTCCGCAGGATATTGAATTGCTCCTACGGCTATAATTGTTCCTTGCCCCACCATTAATCTTGGAACAGAAACAACAGTTCCCAGTGTTCCTGGGTTGGTAAGTGTAATCGTTGTCCCCAAAAACTCTGACGGGTCAATTTGCCCGTTTCTTGCTCTTACAACTATATCTTCATATTTCTGAATGAACTCTTTGAACGTGAGAGTCTCTACATTTTTAATATTAGGGACAATCAGTGACCTTGAACCATCTTTTTTTTCGATATCTATTGCTAGCCCTAAATTCACATGTTTTCTTTTTATTATCTGCGGCTTTCCATTCACAACTGTAAAGGCAGAATTCATTACAGGATATTTCATCAGAGCCTTTAGAATTGCCCAGCTTATAATATGAGTAAATGAAATTTTGCCTTCTTCATTTTTATTGCGATGGTTATTAATTATTATTCTGTTTTCTTCAAGCAGTTTTACAGGAACTGTACGTTGAGATGTTGCTACCGGAATTGATAAACTTGAAGTCATGTTGTCCAAAATTCTTGCTGTACTGCCTGCAATTATTTTAGTTTCATCATCGGCTTCGGGCATAGGGAGTGCAATATTTTCTAGCGCGGTTCCAAATAATAATGATTGTTTGCCGTTTCCATTTCCTTTTACGCTCGTATCACCAAAAAATTTTTTCCATTGTTCGGGAACGTTTTCCGGACTGTCTTTGTACTGTTTGTACAAATATTCAACAAACCATGCATTTGCTCCGAATTTTTCCAACTCTTCTTTTTGTTCTTTTGTTAATTCAGTCATATCTTTAATACATATTTATTTATTATTATAGCCTTTAAAGTTATTAAAGAAAAAAAGTATTTCATAGTCAATAAATATTTAACAAATCCGGTAATAAAGAAAATATGATAGAGAACACCAAAATTGAGGGTATTCGAGGCAATTACGCAAACAAGGAACTCGATGAAAAGAGCGTAAAAACCAATCCATTTGAACAGTTATCTATTTGGTTAGAAGAAGCTATAAATTCAAGTTTAATTGAACCAAATTCAATGATTCTTTCTACCTCCGGGAAAAACTGCAAACCCAATGCCAGGGTGGTTCTGCTTAAAGAAATTTCAGACGGAGGATTAGTATTCTATACTAATTATGAAAGCAAAAAATCTAAAGAGTTAAAGGAAAATCCTAATGCATCCCTTTTGTTCTTTTGGAGAGAACTTGGAAGACAAATAAAGATTTTAGGTAAGGTGAAAAAAGTTAGTCAGAAAGAGTCAGAGGAATATTTTAAGACGCGTCCTTATGAAAGCAAAATAGCTGCATGGATTTCCAAACAAAGCTCAATTATTCCGAGTCGAGAATATCTAATAGAAAAATTTGATGAGTATAAAGGAAAATTTGAGCAAAATGTTCCTTTGCCACCTTATTGGGGAGGTTATGCTTTGTTTCCAACATATTTTGAATTTTGGCAGGGAAGACTAAACCGTCTGCATGATAGAATAGTTTACAAGAAACAGAAGAACGACTGGAAAATTTTTAGACTGGCGCCGTAAATGATTAATCTTTTTTAAGTTTTTAGTGGATAAAACATTTTGAGTAAATCTTCCAATGATAATGGGAAAATTGGTTTCTTATCTGTCGTTTCAATCGGAATAGGGGGAATGGTTGGCGGGGGAATATTTGCTGTCCTTGGCCTCGCAGTAAAATTGGCTCATGGTGGAACGCCGGTTGCATTCCTTTTAGCGGGTATCGTAGCATTAATTACTTCTTACTCATACACAAAATTATCAATTTCCTTCCCGAGTCAAGGTGGAACTGTAGAGTTTTTAAATCAAGCTTTTGGAGGAGATTTATTTACAGGTGGAATGAACGTATTACTATGGCTGAGCTATGTAGTTATGTTGTCGTTGTATTCGTATGCATTTGGCAGTTATGGTGCTAGTCTTTTTGGCAGTGCACATGAATTTTGGAAACATATTTTAATAAGTGGTTCGATTGTTTTATTCACAGCATTAAATATAGTGGGCTCTAAACTTGTTGGCGAAGCGGAAGAATATATTGTTACATTTAAATTGTTAATACTTCTACTTTTTGTGGGAATCGGTTTTAGTTCGATTAGCGTGCAAAGAATTCAACCGTCAGCCTGGAGTGGTTCGTTAGAATTAATTGCAGGCGGGATGATTATTTTTTTAGCATACGAAGGTTTCGAGCTAATTGCCAACACAGCAGGAAATGTTAAAGATGCCCAGAAGACGTTACCACGGGCATATTATACGTCAGTAGGATTTGTAATTGTATTGTATATTTTAGTAGCCCTTGTTACGGTTGGTAATTTGCCTGTGGCAAAAATAGTTGATGCAAAAGATTATGCATTAGCCGAGGCTGCTAAACCATTCATGGGTGCATTCGGATTTACTTTAATTGCAATCGCCGCAATTCTTTCAACGGGCTCTGCAATTAATGCGACTCTTTATGGTGCTGCGAGGGTAAGTTATGTTATTGCTAAGGATGGAGAACTTCCTGCCAAGTTGGAAAATAAAATTTGGAATAAACCTATCGAAGGACTTCTTATTACATCAGTACTAACTTTGTTAGTTGCAAACTTTTTTGACTTAAGCGGAATCTCTACTATGGGTAGCGCTGGATTTCTTCTAATTTTTGCTTCTGTGAATGCTGCTAATGTAAAAATGAGTAATAAAACTAATTCAAAAAAATGGATTTCTTTTATGGGCATTGTGTTATGTTTAGTTGCTCTAATCTTAATGATTATCCAAACTATAAAAACTTCTCCTGATAATATTTTTGTATTGGTAATTATGTTCGGAATTGCATTTTTGATTGAAGGAACGTACAGAGAGTTTAGAAAGAAGAGAAAGATTCAGACAGTAATAAAAAATCCGTAATAGTTTGGGTATCAAATATTCGAATTTCAGAGTTAAGTAATTCTAAATTTCAAATTTAATAGGTAATAAATTTATTTGACAGAATTAATATCTACGGTTACTTCTTTTTTGCCGTCGGATGGTAATCTTAAGATAAATAAACGAGCGTTCGGATCATAACTAATTTCTCCTTTGTTAGAAGTAACTGGATTTTCAGAATAACCTTGCAAATTTACCACAGATTCATTTTTAGCAAACAGCACGTTTAATTCGAGTCTATTTTTATCATTCATAATGCTTGCAATTCTTTTTTTGCCTGTTGAAACAATCTTATCAGCGTCACCTAGGAATGCAATTCCTGAAGAATTTAGCGGAGCTATTATATAGTACGTATAAAGTTCATTGGGAAGAGTATCATTAAATGAATCTGCATTGTCAACTACCTGTATTTTTTTTGTCAGAGGATCAAAGACAACCACATTTCCTTTAAGTCCGAGTTCTGAAGGGATAAAGTTTATTTCTTTACTGTCAGATGTATTATTTATAAATGCAAATATATATCCGGTTATTATATTTTTATGTTTTGTATATGTGTATCCGAGAATAGGGGTTTTTGCTCCTTCAGCATCATTTATGTAATCATTATCAACCGGTAAAATAGGAACATCCGGTTTCACAAGAACGCCGTCCTTTCTACATGCCAACATAATATTTTCTTTGTCTTCTTTGCCGATTGCATCTCCTGTCCCAACCGGACCATCTGATAACACAGAAAGGATCATATTTCCTAATTCGCTGCTTTTAAAAACATCACACCATGGATAAATCCCACACTCATAAGCAAATTGTGAGGTATAGAGAAAGTTTTTCCATTTCTGCGGTTCAAAACGATCATCGCTCGTGCGGATAGAAGTTAGATTGTTGTATTTTAATCCTTGAAGAAAAAATCTTGGCATTGCCATACAGTATTGCATTGTTAAACCATCTTTCATGCAAGCATTTGTCATTCCATCTGTAAATGCATTCCCTACTTTAATGTTTTTAGACATTTCTGGACTTTTATTATAAATGTAATTCAGCCAATCCTGTTCATAGCAAATAACCCCAGCTTGATGAATATAATCAATAATATGATTCCAGAATTTTGGGTCAATAGCTGCAAAGCCTGTTATTTTGTACCTATTGTGATAAGGACTTGAAGGGTCAATCCATCTATTGTGGGTTACAAGTGGAAGGCCAAGTTTCTTTTGGAATCCAGATAAACCATCTGGGAAAAGAAAAGGATCTGCAGTGTAACTCATTAATCCACCGTAACGATTCCATTTGCCAAAGGGAAGTTTTTTATTTTTATGTTCTGCATCTGGTTTACCGTTGGGATCGTAAATTGATTTTTCATACCACCAACTGTCAAGCTGCATATATCCAAGTGGAATACCTTCTTTTTCATATCTTTTCCTTAATTTTAATAAGGTTTGAGAGTAACCCAATGAAGTATCATAGTTATAATAATAATCAGCACCATTGTCGGTCCAGTAACCATAATATTTAAGAATAGGATTTGCATCATTTGCCGGCAGTTGACGATTATATAAATTTCTTATAGCATTCCCCCATATGTTCCATGTATTGCGGATCCCTTTCCCCAATACCAAAATAGTTTTATGAGTAAATTTGGCAGGAAGGTTTTCAATATTCTCATTTAAACTGCTGCTTATTAATTTATTTCCATCTCCTTGTAATTCTGATACTATAAAATCAGATGCTGGCGAAATGATAAAAGCATTCTTTTCATTATTGAAAAACAGCCAAGGAGTAGATGTCTCGTCAAGTTTAAATTCTGGTGGTGCAAATGCGTCATTAAAATAACTGAATTTATGCATATCTTTAGGAAATTCAGTAAACGATGGGAAAGCCTTTGGTTTATTAGCAGAACCGTTTGGAAGAGTTAAAAAGAAGACAATCACTGAATTTTGTTTGTACCATTTAATTGCACCCGCGTAAGAAATACTATCATTCCAAGTAAACACAGTTTCTTGAAAATTTCCTTCATTATCTTCACCACGGAGGGTTCTGACATTAGTTAACTTATTATTAACGCTACCTCTAAAAATCCAATGCATCTGTTTTGATGTTATGGAATATTCACCGGTAGTTTTATTAACATTGACGTTTATATCTGTAAGAGATTGTGGAAAAGAAACCGAATAATAAGATGCAAAAGAAAAAATAAAAATGGTCAATAAAGACTTGAGTTTCATATATATTTCCTTAAAGGATCAAAAAAATAAAAAGTGAGAGTTTAATCCTTAAATAACAAATAGCTATTCAGCTTTTGGTCTTGTCTTCAACGATCTAATAATTGATACAAGAGAACTTCCTACGACCATACCACATGCAAAAAGTCCAATGATTTGAACTGTGCGAACGTTATCAGTAAATTCAATTAATCCAACTGCAGTAAAAATTACTATAAATGCCAGATTTCTAATAAGGTCTTTTTTATCCATTATTTTTTCCTTATAGATTTTTGTGAAAAAAATAATCTAAGCGATTTTATAAAATAATAGTCAAATAATTTCATGATCTTTTATGACTCCTTCGAGCCGCTTCATGTATGTCCAAACATTCCAAAATCTGTTTTGAATAAGTATGCAATGAAACTTCGATCATTGCTGTTCCCAATTCCTTTAATGTGCAGATATACTTTGAGAAAAAAATACTTAAAATTGGATAAATCAGTGCAACAATCTTAGCAGGTAAGAATGCGTTTTTCAGTCCTTTAGTTGGTTTGATATATCCTGGTCTAAAAGCATAAACGCTTTTGAAAGGAAGTTTCATCAGGTCATTTTCTGTCTTTCCTTTTACACGTGCCCACATTGAACGGCCTTTTTCCGTACTATCGGTTCCCGCACCGGAAACGTAGCAGAAAGTCATATCTGTATTTAGCTTTGATAACGTTTTTGCTGCAGTCATCGTGAGATCGTAAGTCAGCCGAGTATATTCGTTCTCTTTCTTTCCGATAGAAGTAACACCAAGACAGAAAAAACATGCATTATAACCGTTTAAATCTTCGTCGATATCAGCATAATTGAAAAAGTCTTTATGAATTAATTCTTTCAATTTTTTATGCCTTACATTGCAAGAACGTCTGCCAATAACCAAAACCGATTCCACATCAGGATGTTTAAGAGTTTCGTGAAGAACACCCTCACCAACCATGCCTGTTGCTCCGAAAATAATCGCTTTAATTTTCATTCCGGCTTATTTTTTGTATTTATTGTTTTGGTGCTGAAGTAATCCACCATTCATTCCCGAAGGGATCTTTTACCCCTCCAGATCGTCCGTAAGATTGGTCGGAGACTTCTCTCAAAACTGTTGCTCCGGCATCAATTGCTTTTTTGTATGTTTCATCAGCATTATCCACATAGATAAAAAAGCAGGCATTTCGTACCTCAAATTCTTTGGTGCAGTCGGCAAACATAACTGTGCTGCCATCAATCAATATTTCATCGTGCATTATAGTATTCTCATCTCTCATCGTCTTGTGTTCTTTATTTTCTTTGGCATCAAAAACTTTTTGAGCGAATTCTAGAAATTTTTGTGCGTCTTTTAATATTAGGTAAGGCATTACTGTTTGATAGCCTTCCGGTATTTTCATTGTTCTTCCTTCATTTGAAAATTTTTAGCTTATGCAATACGGTAAATTTCTGATATGCCCTCTAAAATTTTATCAAAATTAATTTTTAAATCAATCAAATTGCCGCTATGAATATCAAAAACCCATCCGTGAACAGTAAGTTTTCTCTCTCTTATAGCTTTTTGTACATCCGATGTTTTAATAACATTTACACATTGTTCTTGTACATTTAATTCTACAAGTCTTTTGTATTTGTTTTCTTGATCTTTAATGACATTGAGTTCATTTCTGTGGAGACGATATACATCCCGTATATTTCTCAGCCATGGATTTAAAATTCCAAGGTCAGCAGATTGCATAGCTGCCTTAACACCACCACAATAATAATGTCCGCAGACCACAATATGATTTACTTTAAGATGACTAACTGCAAAATTTATCACTGACATTACATTTAAATCTGTATTTGGAACCATGTTGGCAATATTTCTGTGTACAAAAACATCTCCAGGTTGAACTCCCATTAATTCTTCCGCAGTTACACGGCTATCAGAACAGCCAATGTATAAAATCTCCGGACTTTGTCCCTTAGATAATTTTTTAAAATAATCTTTATCTATTTTTAGTTTCTCTGAAACCCACTTTTGATTATTCTTAAAAATTTGTTGAATATTCATATTACAGCTTGTGTTTATTGACTTGTGATATTAGTTGAATGTTTAATATAAACCCTTTCTGTTAAAATGGCTAATCTGCGGTCTTGGTTTATCGAACTCCATGATTCTTCTTTTAAAGAAAAATGAAAGCTGAAATTATTTTAGTG
>JBJKPP010000224.1:0-1918 GCA_046706145.1 Ignavibacteriaceae bacterium
TTGCTTGTAAGCTTAATTCCTTTGTACCTTTCATGCTTTATATAACCATCCTTGGATAATTTTTTCAGCATATCTGTAACAGCAGCGCTGGAAATTTGCAATTTTTCTGCAATGATAGTTGCTTTTATTTTGTCATTTTCATCTTTGTTTTTGAAAATGACCCCAAGGTAATCTTCTTTTGAAATATTCTGCATTGTCTAAAATTTCTCTTTAAGGAAGTAGAAAATTAAGTATACTTAAATTTATTTTCAAGCATATTTAATAATATTTTTAATATGCACTTATCTAAATGAATTATTTAATTTTTGTAAAGAATAAAGGTTCTTGGGTTATAAACCTGTGCAGTGGTTTAAATTCTTTCAAATCCCTATTTTGATGTTTTAAAGATATATTTCTTTCAATAGTGTCCCTATGGAAAAACTAAAAAGATGGGCTATTGTTTTAAGCCTCATAACAATAATTTATAATTTATTTGAAGGCGGTGTCTCTGTTTTCTTCGGCACCAAGGACCAAACTTTAGCTTTGCTTGGTTTTGGAGTAGATAGTTTCGTAGAAGTAATCTCCGGGATTGGTGTTCTGCATATGCTTCTCAGAATGAATTCCAATGGAACTTTACTTAGAAACAAGTTTGAAAAGCTTGCCCTAAGAATTACAGGATTTGGTTTTTATCTTTTGACTTTAGGATTAATCGTTGGTTCAATCATCAACATTATAGAAAAAATAAAACCTAACACAACTGTTCCGGGATTAATAATTTCAATTATATCTTTATTGACGATGTACTGGTTGATGAATTCAAAACTCAGTGTTGGCGAGAAGCTTCATTCGGATGCAATTATTGCAGATGCTCGTTGTACAAAGACATGCTTTTATCTGTCGCTAATTCTGCTTGCTGCCAGTTTACTATACGAATTAATAGGAATCGGATATGTTGATGTGTTAGGTTCTCTCGGGATTGCGTACTTTTCTTTTACTGAAGGAAAAGAATCATTGGAAAAAGCAAACTCAGATAAAGTAGAATGTTGTGATTGAGAGTAAACTAAGAGTTTACCAGTTTGTTCATTTCCCGGAAAAATTTCTTATCCCTTTATTATACTCTTCGGATTTGCCTTTAGGAATGCTGAGTGTTTTCCACTTTTCTTTCTTAATCAATTTTGCAAGCTGTACTATTTGTCCAACATGGTAAGCAGTATGAGTTAAGCTCCTTTCAAAAGCCCCTAAAGCGGTGAGTTTTTCGTTTCTGATGGTTACAGTTTTTGTCAAATCATTTTCAGTTATATTAGATAGAATTTCAAGTAGTGTTTTCCAGGAGGAGTTCCAGTTTTGTAGCAACTCTTGTTTAGATAAATTTTGTTCTTCAAATTCTTTGTCTCTATTTCTATTAGGTTTTTCACCATCTGAATTGTAAAAATTTGTAAACCTGGATTTTAAATTGCCGGAAATATGCTGCATTATAATTGCAATTGAATTAGAATTTTCATCTGGTTGAAAGTGCAATTCCTTGTTCGAGACCTGTTCTACAGCTTTTTCCGCCGTTTCTTTGTATTTCTTAAAAGTGTTATTAATACTTTTTATGTATTCTTCGGCTATCTTTTTCATGCTTTCATCCATTAAAAATTCCTTTCTAAATATTCCTTCAGTGCAACAGCGTTGTTAATTTTCAATTCTTTTGAAGAAAAAAGTAATGTAATTTTTTCTCCTTCATTGAGCAATTGCTCACAAACTTCTTTCTTCTTATTTAATTCCGTGAAGTACTTTTCCCTGAAATCATTCCATTTGGCAGGGTCGTGGGAATACCATTTCCTAAGCTCATTTGATGGGGCAATTTCTTTCAACCATAGGTTTATCTTAGCATTTTCTTTTTTAATACCTCTTGGCCAAAGCCTGTCGACCAGAATTCTTTTGCCATCGGTTTTAT
>JBJKPP010000225.1:0-4496 GCA_046706145.1 Ignavibacteriaceae bacterium
CTGAAAATAAAATTGAAATATATCAGACAGATTATTTTGGAAATAGTGCTAAGAATAAGTTTCAATTTACAGCAAAAAGGAACGGGACTTTGAAATCCGAAAATACATCTTTTCTCGAGGAGGATAAAAGTGCAGGGAATTGATTTTACTTCCTTAATTCCTCTAATAATTATTGCATGCTCCCCAGTTGTGCTGATGGTTATTATTGCGCTAAAACGGAATCACTTAGCTGTGAATATTTTATCGTTAATATTTTTGTTAGTTGCCTTTATATCCGTAATTAGTATTTCCGGTATTGTTCCAGTCAAAATCGAACCGTTATTTATAATTGATGGCTATGCACTGTTTTACATGGGACTTTTAATTGCAGCTACTTTTATAATTGTAATTTTATCATATAAATACCTTGAAAGCTATAAGGGGAATAAGGAGGAGTTTTACGTTCTTTTATTCGCTGCTTTGTTTGGTTCATGCATTTTAACTATCAGTACGCATTTCATCTCATTCTTTTTAGGATTAGAAATTTTAAGTGTTTCTCTTTATGTCCTTATTTCATATTTGAGGGAATATGAAAATGCTTTGGAAGCTGGGGCAAAATATCTAATTCTTGCGGCAATCTCTTCTGCATTTTTGCTTTTCGGGATGGCCCTTGTCTATGCCGGTGTAGGTTCAATGGATTTTTACCAGATTGCAGTGCGGCTGCGGGCACTTGGCATAAATCAAATTCTGGTTATGGGCGGATTTGCATTAATAGTAGTAGGAATAGGTTTTAAACTTGCTGTTGTTCCTTTCCATATGTGGACACCGGATGTTTATCAAGGAGCCTCATCACCGGTTACGGCTTTTGTTGCAAGTGTCTCAAAAGGTGGGATGCTCGCGCTGCTTTTAAGGTTCTTCAGTATTATTAATTTAAGCTCTTTTGAATTACTCCTTTTGACTTTCTCAATCATTTCAATTGCTTCAATGTTAATTGGCAATTTGCTGGCTTTGCTGCAAAAGAATGTCAAAAGGATACTTGCATATTCTTCTATTTCGCATTTTGGATATATGCTTGTTGCTTTCCTTGCTGCGGGCAAGCTTGGTGTAGAAGCAGCCACTTTTTATTTAGTGGCGTATTTTATAATGATATTGGGGGCATTCGGAGTGATTACGATCCTGTTTAATGGCGAAAAAGAGCCGGAAGACATTGAGAATTTTAAGGGTTTATTTTGGAAACGCCCGCTGCTTGCACTTGTATTTTCTGCTATGCTATTTTCGCTGGCTGGCATTCCTTTAACTGTAGGCTTCATAGGAAAGTATTATTTGTTATCTGCCGGTGTTAGTTCATCTTTGTGGGTTTTGGTTATCGTTTTGGTTTTAACGAGTGTAATAGGTTTATTTTATTATCTGCGTATAGTGGCCACAATGTTTTCTACAGAAAAAGGTGGGAGAGAAGAGGCTAAAACAACGATTTCCAAAATTTCACTTCCTTTTGCAAGTGGAATTGCTCTGGCATTTCTTACCATAGTCCTATTCTGGTTCGGAGTTTTTCCTTCCGGAATCTTTTCCTTATTGCATACAATGCTGAATTTGTAAAGCATAATAGATTCTTACAAACCCAATTTCTCTAAGAAATTGGGTTTGTGTATAGGTAGGCATACCTTTTGTTACAACAATAAAAATTATATTAAGTTGTGTAAAACTGTTGGGAGAAATTTTATTACGTGCATGGATTTAATATGATGAAGTTTTTTGGTAGTGTCTTAATTTCGCTTTTTGTCATTCCGGACTTGATCAGGAATCTTTTCATAATGAAGAAAATTCTAAACTTGCCTGCCGCAGGCAAGTTTAATTCAGAACTGCATGTTTAGATAAGTATGCAAATTGTGAAATTAAGACACCTCTGAATTTTGTTTCCTTTGTTTTTCCCATTATTCCAATATTCCACTACTCCGTATTTATACACTTTAAGTAATTATAAGTAAACAATAACAGTATGGAATCAGTAGTTCAAAAAGAGAATCTAAAAATCTGGATACCGTCAATATTCATCCTTCCGCTCGCCATATATTTTGTACTTAAATACCCTGCATATACATTAATTGATAATGCCGATTTGATTATCCACGAAGGCGGGCATGGAGTATTCAGAATATTTGGAAGTTTTATCTATACTGCTGGCGGAACTTTGATGCAGATAATTCTTCCTTCATTGATTGTCTGGTACTTTTTAAGGAATGGATATAGAACAGGTGTTCAGTTTTCTCTTTTATGGCTTGGGCAGAATTTTCTTAACATAAGTGTTTATGCTTCCGACGCACGAGCCCAAAGACTTCCTCTGCTCGGTGGTCACAATGTTTATCATGATTGGCATTGGATGTTAAGCCGGCTCGATATGCTTGAGTACGACCATGTAATTGGCTATATCTTTTTTGGTATTGGTATTCTCATCTTTGCTCTATCTGTTTTTTTACCTCTGATTATGAAAGATTAGCTTAAATCGGACATTCGACCTCAAATAAATTGCGCCTGCCTGCCGGTAGTGTACAACTTAAACGATTCGGTAACAATATTGGAATAAAAAATAAACCCTGTTTTTAACTGGCCTTAAATGAATTCCGTTTACCCCGTTTTTGGGGTTAAAAAATTATGCGGATTTAATAGGTAATTTTGTAAAATTAATGACACCAATAGAACTCTAATCTTAACCGGAAAAATTTGTTTGAGAGGTTGACTAAAAAGTAATTTTTAATTGAAAATGGAACGCAGATTACACTAATTTTCACAGATTTTAATAGTGATCATTACTTTTTGGTCATCATCGAGTTATTTTCCCGTATTATATGCTAGCATAATTTTAGGAATTTATTTGCAGCCTTGATTTTTTGGGTACTTTTTTATCAAGAAAAAAGTACATGGAAAATAGTTTAGCAATTTATTTTCACTTGTCCGCCTTCCTGCCTGGCTCTGACGGGTGACTGAGTTTTGAATTTCCATAAAGTGGTGGCTATGCCATTCATTCTGGTGCCTGCCCCGTTAAAAAATCGGGGTGTTAAATCGAAGATCCCTGTTTATCGGGGACAAAAGTGCAGTTATAATTTAGTTAAGCGAATGAAAACAATAAGTTTAACAGGTATTGACAAATAAGTTACTATATGCTGCTGCTTTGTTATGTGATTTAGTTAAAACTAATTAGACCTGTCAGATGTTATGTTTAAAAAGTCTCTGTAATTGATTTCATTTGCTTATAATTTCAAAAGGAGACTTACAATGAAAGCTATAACATTTTCGAACATGCATTTCTATATTGGTGTTGATGCACATCTTAAAAACTGGAGAGTGACAATACGTAACTGTGGTATAGAACTTAAGACCTTTTCAATGAACCCTTCTGTTGATGAACTATATAATTATTTAATCAAACATTATCCAGATGGCATTTTCTTTATTATCTATGAAGCCGGATTCTGTGGTTTCTGGCCTCAAAGAAGATTCGCTGAACTCGGTCTCAACTGTATGATCGTTAATCCGGCTGATGTTCCTTCTTCTAATAAAGAAAAAGTTCACAAATCTGACCCCATTGATTCCCGTAAACTTGCCCGTGAACTTGAAAATGGCTCACTAAAGTCTATCTATGTCCCCGATATTGATTCAGAGCAGCTTCGCTCTTTGATGCGTCTGCGTTTTCGTCTTGTACAGAATCAAACCAGATTAAAAAACAGAATAAAAATGCTTCTTTACAACTATGGAATTATCATACCCAAAGAACACGCTACTAACTCACGGTGGTCCGGTTACTTTATCCATTGGCTCAAATCAGTTAAGTTCCAATCTTCTGCCGGAGAGTTTACCCTGAATAACCTCATTCTTCAGCTAGAACAAACCAGAGAGAATCTTAAGCAAGTTCTCAAGCAGTTAAGATTAGAATCTAACAAAGGACCTATTGCTTCAATTATAAACTCATTAACCTCTGTTCCGGGGATTGCTTTCATTACCGCCATGAGTCTCTACACAGAAATAATAGACATAAATCGTTTCCCGAAGTTTGACAAACTATGTAGTTTTGCTGGTCTTGTTCCTTCAACCTACTCATCCGGTGAAACTGAATACTCAAGAGGAATTTCTTTTCGTCATAACAAGTTTCTCCGTCCCATTCTGGTTGAAGCTGCCTGGACTGCTGTGAAGAAAGACCCCGCTCTTACTTTAAGGTTTAATGAACTTATTAAACAAATGCCAAAACAGAAAGCCATTATCCGTATTGCAAAGAAACTCTTAAGGAGAATAAGACACGTTTGGTTATACCAGGACAGTTATGTGAAAGCCCTGGTTGCTTAATTATTGAAATAAAACAAAGAACAACTGAAAGGATTTACAGTTTTTTCAGGCGAGGACTGTTACCTCAACCCTGCTCACTGAACCTTTGGTTCGACAGTCATCCCGATATTTTATCGGAAGCTGTAAGTGAGTTTCTGTCAGATTACAGCCTCGCCATATTATAGCTTTTGAAAGACATATTG
>JBJKPP010000226.1:0-6205 GCA_046706145.1 Ignavibacteriaceae bacterium
GAAAGCAGATAAACAATTCCAAGGGAGCTTGACCCAAGAACTTTACGTATGCCTATTTCTTTGCTTCTTCTTTCCGCAGTAAAAGCTGATAAACCGAAAAGTCCAAGGCAAGAAATTATTATTGCCATTCCGGCAAAGTAACGAGATAAAACAGACACCCTTTGTTCAGAGACATATAATTTTTGATATTCTTTATCCAGGAATTTATAATCAAAAGAAAATCCGGGATTAAAATTTGAGTAAAACTTACTAAGCCTATCTAACGTTTCTTTTTCCATTCCGGCTTTTATCTTTGCCATAACGACCAGAGAGTTTTTGGGGTTTAATATGAAAAACAACGGTTTTACTTGCTCATGAAGTGATTCGAAATTAAAATTGGGTGTTACACCTATTATATGCCGTTGTTTTCCCCATAAGTTTACTGTTTTGCCAATCGGGTTTTTTAATCCCATAATACTAATAGCTGCCTCGTTAAAAATGATAGCAGAACTATCTGCACCATAGTTCCTGGAAAAGCTGCGGCCTTCTTTTAATTGAATACCAAGCGTTTTAAGCAAATCATAGTTTACATCTCCAACTAAAAAGCGTATTGAAGTTCCTGCGGTTTTTCCATGCCAATTTAAACCATACGTACCATTGTCAATGCCGATTATACTTTGGGACATACTCGAAGCATTTACTACCCCGGGAATGCTCCTCATTTCGGAAAGAAAACTATCAAGATGGTTTGCTACATTTCCTTCTATATTAAAGTAAATTACATTGTCTTTGTTATAACCAAGATTCTTTGTCTGTATAAACTGCATTTGTTCATAAACAACCACTACGGCGGTAATGAGTATTACCGATAAAGTAAACTGAAATACTACTAATCCTTTGCGTATCCATATCTCGCCAATTGAACTTTTTGTTTTGCTTTTTAATACAGCAGCTGGGTTGAATCCGGAAAGGTACAGCGCAGGATAACTTCCGGCAATTAGGCCGGTAAGTAATGTGATTCCTATAATTAAGAGGACCTCATTTGCATTTAAACTAAGCGAAAGATCTTTTCCCGTTAGAGCGTTAAACTCCGGAAGAATAAATTCAATCATTGCAAGAGCGATAAACAATGATATGAACGCCATCAAAGTGGATTCACTGATATACTGAATTATGAGTGATTTTCTTGAACCCCCGATCGCTTTTTTGATTCCAATTTCTTTCATTCTTCCCGATGCTTTTGCGGTGGAAAGATTCATGAAATTGATGCATGCGATTAAAAGGATAAAAAGAGCAATCAACGAGAAAAGCTTAACATACTCAATCCTTCCACCTGACTGCATACCGTTTTCATATTTATTATATAGATAGCTATCCGAGTAACGTCGGATAAACAAAGTGGTATTAGAACTAGGGACTTTGGTCTTTATGAATCCAGCAATTTTCTTTTCAAAGTCTTTAGCATTAGTTCCTTTTTTTAAGAGAACATAAGCATAAGGACCTGAATTGCCCCATTGAATATCTCTGTGTGCATATTTGCTGAGTTTTACCCACTCTTCCCATGTCAAAACAAATTCAAAATTCTCAGTGGAGTTATCAGGAATTCCTTTGAACACACCTGAAACCATTGCTTGCATTTTGAAGCCAAGAAGCTGCCACTCAACGGATTTACCAACAGCATTCTTAGAAGTGCCGAATATCTTCTTGGCAAGATTTTTAGAAATAACAATAGAGTTGTCGCCTGATAAAACCTGGTTTGAATTTCCTTGCAGCAAGTTATAAGAAAAAACATTAAAAAAATCTTTCCCTGCAAATTGTCCCATTGCCTTTATATGCTTATTTCCGTTTGAAAGGGTGAAGTTTCCAAACCATTCCGAAGGAGTAACGAATGTGGCATACTGAACTTCGGGCATTTCGTCTGCAAGTGCCTGTGCAAGCTTATCGGGCGTATTTCCCCCAGTAGTTATGCCGTTAGAGTTTTTATTGTTTTCCATAACCTGATACAACCGGCGGTCGTTCTTATTCCACTTATCAACATTTAGTTCGCTGTTTACCCAAAGATAAATCAGCAAAGTACACGCAAGTCCGGTTGATAAACCGATCAGATTAATAAAAAAAGTGCCCTTAAAACGTTTAAAACTCCTGAGGATGATTAAAAAGTAATGTTTTAGCATATTATTTTTTATCTATAATTTTTGAGAAAATTAATTCTATATCGTATAATAACATAGTAAAGTTCACTTAAGAAAATAATGTGAAGCCAGTGTTCCGAATGCAACAAATATGCCTTATTAAATCGGAAAAATTAATTTTTGCATCCCTTAAATATTCCTTTTATGTAATGATATTACCATTTAGATTTTTCATTATTAAAACCGATGATATTATGTGTGCGCTCGCGTTACAATGGTGTTCACAGACGGACGAAAAACTTTATATCAGGGTTTGCCAGAACGCTCTTTTTATTTGTTACTATCATGCAGTAAAGGATTGGGGAAAGGCACTCTTAATACTCAACGATTTGGATATGAAAGTTCCTTCGTATTAAAATTTTTGGCTTAATTAAAATGGGCATTAATAATTGGTAAAATTTTTGTTAACGGAGAGTTATTGCCTGCAAAGTTAATTAGCCCCAATTGAATACCGTGTAAATTCTCAGCAAAATTAAATATTCCAATTGATAGACCGTATTGTGAATCTTGAATATCGTTATATGAAGATATTGAAACCCCTTTCATAATATCTATCTTGGTCCAGCCCGCTGTGACATTCAACAAATCGAATTCATTTGCTTCCGTCTTATATCCTGCAAAGTTAAATGCCGTAATATTTTCTTTGCTTCGCACACCCGCGACTGCAGCATTAAAACCTTGAATGTTAGCCTGTGATACTACAGCTAAACCGCCTATGTTAAATCCAGTTATGTCGCCCTGAGACACCAATGTAATTCCGGCAAGATTAATTCCAGTTAGTTCCTGCTGGCTAACTATAGCGAGTCCAGCCAAATTTACGCCATTTGTTTCGCCTTCCGACACAACAGCTAAACCGCCGGCATTAATGCCTGTTAAATTATTCTGAGCAACTAATGCAACCCCGGTTATGTTAATTCCTGTCATTTTTCCTTGTGACACAACGGCAATACTGCCGAGGTCGATACCGGTTAAGTCTTTTTGAGATACAACCGCTATACCACCAAGATTTATCCCGGTCATTTCTCCCTGAGATACAACTGCAAGACCTCCAAGCTTAATACCTGTTAAACTTTTTTGAGAAACAACGGCTAGACCACCCATACTTATTCCTGTCATTTCTCCCTCTGAAACAGTAGCGAGACCGCCAAGATTAATTCCCTGCTGACTTCCCTCAGAAACAGAAGCTAATCCACCGAAATTAAGACCTCTCAGATCGCCCTGTGAAACAGTAGCCAATCCACCAAAATTTAATCCTTCAGCATTTCCTCCAGATACAACTGCCAGGCCGCCTAAATTAATTCCGCGTATATTTTCTTCGGCTACACTTGCAGCTATTCCAAAGGAGAGCCCCTGTAGCGTTCCGGCAAATGGTGCCAGACCTATTGCTATTCCACTGATTCTTGAGCCGGGATTTCTTTCAGGTTTCCAGAAGGTAATATTAATACCAGTTATTTCATCTACTCCACAGTCAGAGATATTAAAACGAATACCGTTCCAAGTTTGTGAATTGCCGAAGCTTATACCGGAGTTGTTTGACCCTAGGTCCAAACTTGAATATGAACATTGAACCGCAGAAGAATCATCAAAAAAAGGTATCTTCATTTGTGCGAATATGGAAGAACTAAAAAGTAAAGCAAATATTAGAATAGTTAGTTTTCTCATTTTTATCCCCCAGTATCTATTTAACATTTTGACTATTATTTAATTAGAATAGTTACATAGCGTAGCCATATATATCATAATTGTAAACCCTAAACATTTTAAATATTTAGTTTTCCACTTATCATTTGATACATTATTCATATCGCAAAGATTTCACCGGATTTGCAGTCGCCGCTCTTATTGCCTGATATCCAACTGTGATTATTGCAATTAACAAAGCACAAACTCCGGAAAGAATAAATATCCAGACGCTAATGTTTATCCTGTATGCAAAGTTCTGCAGCCAATCGCTCATAAAGTAATATGCAAGCGGACAAGCTATTATGTTTGCAATTAATACCCATTTGGTAAATTCTTTTGTAAGCATAAATATTATTTCGGGAACACTTGCACCCAGGACTTTTCTTATTCCAATTTCTTTTGTCCTTTGTTCTGCGGTGTACGCAGCTAATCCCAGAAGGCCAAGACATGCAATGAAAATTGCCAAAATTGAAAACACAGAAAATATTTGCCCAGTCCTTTGTTCTGAGGCATAAAGTTTTGCAAAATCATTATTGAAGAAAGAGTAATTGAAAGCTTCATCACCCGCATATTTTTGCCAGATGGCTGATATATCTCCTATTGTATTTTTAACGTTTTGTGGGGCGAACCTAACAGAAACAAAAGGACCGAACCCATTATGACCGAATAAATGCATAATCAATGGTTCAATTTTTTGGTGAAGAGATTCAAAATTGAAGTTATCCGTAACACCTACAACTTTGAATTTTAAGGATTTTGCAGGTGTTTCACCCATTTGAATAATATATTTTCCAATGGGATTTTTTAAACCAAAAGCCTTTACAGCAGCTTCATTTAATATAACGGCCATAGTATCGCTTGAAAAAACTTTTGAGAAGAATCTACCTTCTTTCATCTTAATCTTATATGTATTAACAAAGTTGTAATCAGTATAGAAATGCTTTATATCTTTTACGTCCTCCGGTCCAGCTCCATCACGTTTGTAAGCATTATCGCCATATTGCTCTCCAGGTACAGTCGTTGAATTTGTTGCATCAATTATATTACTGTTCTGCATCAAATTATTCTTAAAAGAATTAATATCTTTTCCAATATCATCAGTATTTTTTATTACTAAAATTTGGTCTCTATCAAATCCTAGTTTTTTATTCTGAAGGTAATCGAGCTGACTTTTTATGATAAACGTTCCGACAATTAATATTATGGAGATAGAGAATTGTGTTATTACTAAAGTATTCCTAAGCCATGCTCTAGAAGAAGATTTTTTAGAACTGCCTCTTAATACTTTTACCGGGATAAAAGATGAAAGTACAAATGAAGGATAAATTCCTGCTATCAAACCAACTATAAGTATAAAACCAATAAGAACTGGGAAAGTGTAAAAGTTATTGAAAATATGTAGAGCAAGTTGTTTACCTGCTATGTAATTAAATGTTGGGAGAAAGAGTTCAACAAGCAGTATAGCAAGAATCATAGCTATGAAACTCATGAGAATTGTTTCCGTTAAGAATTGTCTTATGAGTAAGGCCTGGCTTGAACCGAGAGTCTTTCTTATTCCTACTTCTTTTGCTCTGCCTGTAGAGCGTGCAGTTGATAAGTTCATAAAATTAATACATCCAATTAGGAGAATAGCAAAAGCAATTAAGGAGAAGATATAAATATATATTACATCACCGTTTGGCTCTATTTCAAACTCTAAGTGTGACTTCAAATGAATATCTGAGAGTGGCTGTAAAACATATTTATACTGACTTCCCCCTGCCAGCAATTGATCGTAAGTTATCCCAGCCGCCTTTTGTAACTGTGGACCCGCATATGTTTTTGTAATATTATGTATTTTCTTTTCAAGCTCGGTAATATTGGTCCCTTTTTTCAATTGTAAATAAGTGTAGTAATTATTGCTTAGCCACCACTGGTCGTTCCAGGGTTTGTAATGTGAAAGTGAACCAAGAAAGTCAAAATGAAAACTTGAGTTTTGCGGAAAGTCTTTAATAACTCCGGTAACAATATAATCTACTCGTCTATCCGCATTTAAGATCTTTCCGATCGGGTCTTCGTTACCAAAATATTTTTTAGCTGTTGATTCTGTTATGACTACCGAATTAGGCTGATTCAATGCGCTCTTTGGATCACCTTCAATGAAAGGAATTGTAAATATGTCAAAAAACGTTGAATCAACCCAGTAAAACTTTTCTTCGCTAAACGCCTTATCTTTGTATCTAATCACAGGATACCCGTAGTTTCTGATTCTTGTGAAATTAACTACCCCTGGAATTTCTCGGGTGAAGGTTGGCCCGCAGGGTGCACATGAAGCTGCCGAATTTATCTCATGATTTCCAATTTTTGCAGCA
>JBJKPP010000227.1:0-4055 GCA_046706145.1 Ignavibacteriaceae bacterium
CGAAGTGAATCAATTTCACCTTGCAGCATTTTATTCTCTTTGTCCCTTTTATCAATTTGCTCTTTTAATGACTTTACCTCGGACTTGAGTTCTAGATACTTTATAATTCCCGATTCGTTAAAAAACAATATTAGCAGTCCAACTAAAAAAACAACAAGGAAAATTAAAATATTTATATTGCTCTTAATTTTCATTTATAAACTTAGCTCAACAATTTTCTCGATCAATTCTTCAAAAGAAATTCCTGCAGCTTTCGCCATTTTCGGTACCAGACTAGTTGAAGTCATTCCAGGCAAAGTGTTAACCTCTAGACAGAAATATTTATTATCCTCTGTCAACATAAAATCAACTCTTGAGTAAACTTCACATTCCAGGCAATTATGTGCAAGTAAAGCTTGTTCTTGAAGATTCTTGAAGACTTTCTCGGGAATCTCTGCCGGTACAAAATACTCACTCATTCCTGCAGTATATTTGCATTCATAATCGTAAACGCTATGTTTGGGCTTTACTTCAAGAACGGGCAAAGGTTTGTTGTCAAGAATTGCAACCGTCATTTCCCTGCCTTTAACAAATTCTTCAATCACTGCTTTGTTAGAATATTTTAATGCAAACTCTATTGCAGGTATAACACTTTCTTTGTCTTTACAAATAGTAAGTCCAACGGTTGAACCCTGGTCATTTGGTTTTACAACACACGGGAATAATATATCCGTTTCAATTCTATCTATTATAGATGATTTTTCAATTTTCAAACCGTTTACTGAGAACCACTTCGGGGTTCTGATTCCATAATGTTTAAATAGAATCTTAGACATGTCTTTGTCCATAGACATCGCGCTTGATAAAACTTTTGAGCCTGTATATTTAATTCCTCTTAATTCTAAAAGCGATTGTATTGTTCCGTCTTCTCCCCATTTGCCATGTAAAGCAAGAAAAACAAGATCAATGTTATCAAATAAACTTGAATTTACAATTTTAACATAATTACGGTTTGAAATCTCTGTAAATTCTTCTTTAATAAAAAATGCATCTTCATTCTTTGGTTGATTTTCTCCGTAAGCAGGATTGATAAGAATAACTTCATAACCAAGATTTTTCAATGCGGTATAAATTGATTTAGCTGAAGACTTGGATACTTCCTTTTCCGGAGATGTTCCACCGAGTAACAATGCTATTCTTATTTTCTTTTGCGACATAGTTAAAAAATATTCCTTCTATCAATTTTTACATTATAAGTTTTTTCGGAAATTCTTAATAATTCTTCAATCTTTTTCATTGGTAGAGATTTTGTTTTTCCCAACAAGCTTGCTTTGTAAACTATTTCCGCAGTATGTTCCAGAGTCTCCATTCTATAATAAGCCTCATCTATGGTTTTTCCAATTGTAACGGCACCGTGATTTTGTAAAATAAATGCTGAAGAAAATTCAACGTAAGGCCCAAGACTTTCCGCCAGCTTATCTGTAGATGGAGTTTCATATTTACAGAGCGGCACTTTCCCTAAAGATAGAATTGTTTCCGGGAAAAGATGTTGAGTCAGTCCTTTCCCAAGAATACTAAAAATGCTTGAATAAATGGGGTGGCAATGAACTACCGAATTAATGTCGGCACGTCTATTATAAATAAAAAAATGAAGTCTATTTTCAGTGGATACTTTTCCTTTGCCTTCTAAAACTTTTCCTTTTTTATTCACTAACAAAATGTCTTTCTCTAAGACATCGCCTTTGCAAACTCCTGACCTCGTGATTAAGAACTTACCGGATTTTGTTCTAACAGATACGTTGCCTTCGTAAGCCGACACGAAACCATACTTATAAATCCTGTGGCAAATTTCTATTATTCTTTTCCTATTTTCCATTTACTTTCCAATTCTTCCATTAGCCTTAAATTCACATAACCATCATAACCTGTTATCAAAGGTTTTTCACCTCTTAGAAAAGAATTTTGAGTAGCTTTCAAAAGTTTAAATATTTTATTTCCCCTTTTTCTAAACGTCTTTCTTGCTTCACCATCCAGTAAAATGGTCAATTTTGTAGAAGGCGCTCTCGAACCAATTAGAGAATCGACACAGATTGCTCCCTTATGTCCCAGAATTTCCAGCCTGTTAAAAGCTTTCTTATTATTATAAGATGCATTGAAAAAACCATACCCACTGTCTTTAAATTTTACTATAGCTGCAGAAAAGTCATCAACTTCACTTTTGTAAACAACATTATCAACAACACCGTCAATAGATTCAATTTCACCACCAAGAAATCTTAAAAGGTCAATCATATGAGTGCCAATATCCCTCAAAGCGCCGCCGCCGCTAAGTTTCTTGGAATATCTAAAATTACTGCCGGGAGGCAAATCAATATTGAATGAAGCTGTAATCGAAGTTATTTTTCCAAGGAGCTGATTTCTAAGCAACTCTTTCACTTTTTGAACACTTGGATGAAAACGGTAATTATAATTTATTGTAAAAAAAACATCATTTTCTTCACAGGCTTTCACCATTTTTTCAGCTTCAGAAGAATTTAAGGCAATCGGTTTTTCACAAAGAATATTCTTTCCGGCTTCCGCAGCTTTAATTACTTGTTCATAATGGTCGGAATTTTTGCTTGAGATGTATATTGCTTCTATATCAGATTTTAAAAATTCATCATAGTTATCGAATGAATCTTTAATTCCAAAGGAAGAGGAAATCTGCTTTGCTCTTTCAGCATTATGACTGAAAACCGAGTTAAGAGTACTTCTCCTCAATTGCAGAAAAGTTGGGATGAAAGATTTCTCAGCATATTTTCCACAACCTGCTATCCCCCACTTTAATTTCTTTGGCATTTATATCTCGAATTATTATGAATTTACAAATCTAATTTTAGTTTACCTATCAAAAAAGTTTCAACCTTTTCATTAGCTTTTTCACCGGTGAAGAATTCTGCATTATATAAAAATGTACACTTGGAACTTTATTATTAAACAATTCTTCAACCTGTTTCGCAGCCCACTCAACTCCGATTTCAGCTACTTCCTCTGGTTTTGCTGATTCTACAGCATCAGAAAGCTCTGTGGGAATATTAATATGAAAATTTCTGGGAATAGAATTTAAATGAGATTTCGAAGTCAAAATCTTAAGACCCGGAATTATTGGAACATCTATTCCTTCTTTCCTGCACATGTTCAGAAAATTTAAGTAAGCTTTGTTATCAAAAAACATTTGAGTTACTATATAGTCAGCACCTGCTTTAACTTTTTCTTTTGCATATTTCACATCTGCAGCAAGGTTTGGAGATTCAAAATGTTTTTCAGGATAAGCACCAACACCAATACAAAAATTTGATGGTTTTGCATCCAGTAGATTTTGTTCCAAGTATTTTCCATTATTCATATCGGTAATCTGCTTAACCAGATCTACAGTAGATTTATTAATTGTTTTCCATGCAGGCACTGGTTTTTCATAACCGCTGTCATCACCTCGTATTGCTAATACATTTTCAATACTCAGATAATTTAGCTCAATTAGAAAATCTTCTGTTTCTTCTCTGGTGAATCCTCTCAATAATATGTGCGGAACAGCATCTATTTCATACTTATTCTGAATCAATGCACATATTCCTAACGTACCAGGACGCTTCCTTTTAATAATTTTTTTTATTCCGTCCGAAGTTTCGTCATAAACAACTTCAGCAGAATGACTCGTTATATCAATAAACGGAGGATTGAATTTTGATATATCATCAATTACACCAAGAAGACTTTTAATGTCTCCGCCTCTTTTGGGTGGTATCAATTCAAAACTTATTAATGGCTCTTTGGCCTTAGCTAAATGTTCGGTTACCTTCATTAGACCTGAAAACTAGTATTGTGAATTAGCATTTCCAAACTTACAAACCTGCCTGCCTGCAGGCAAGAATAATAAAAAACTTTTTCTTATCTACTTTTTTCAAACAGTAGCCTGTTTTTGTTCTTTTTAATTGATGCAGAATCAGTTCTAACTATAACATATTTCCCATCCAACCACATTTGCGTCATATCTCTGTAATGCCGGCTAAAAACATTTCCAGACTCTCCAGTACACA
>JBJKPP010000228.1:0-5355 GCA_046706145.1 Ignavibacteriaceae bacterium
GGGTATTTAGTATCGGGTTTCACATTATAATATGGCGAGTATGCATAAAGCCACTTGAAATCAGGTTCTTTTGTTGAGGTACCATATTCACTTATATTATATTGACCATTAGGGAAAAGCTCATTACGAAGCATATCGTATATTCCAACAAAACTAACAACTGCTTTAAATGCTTCAGGATGCTGAGTAAGTTCTGCACCCATTAGTAATCCGCCATTAGAACCGCCGAGAATACCTAAATGTTCTGAATCTGTCCAGTTGTTTTTAACCATTGCTTCGGCAGCAGCATACATGTCATCAAAAACATTTTGTTTTTTGCCTAACATTCCTGCTTCATGCCAGCCTTCACCATATTCACCGCCACCGCGAATGTTTGCAAACGCCATCACCCCACCATTTTCAAGCCAGGCCAAATATGGCCCTATAAAATGCGGAGTAGTGGATATTCCAAAACCTCCGTAGCCATAAACGATAGCCGGACGTTTTCCATCCGGATTAATATTCTCCATAGATAGAACAGTTACAGGAATTTTAGTGCCATCTTTAGATACAGCATCTATTCTTTGCACTTTAATCTTAGAATAATCCGCCGCAGGTTTTGTTTCAAACACAGTTTTTAAGTCGCCATTAATCGCGTCATATTGTGCCCATCTTTCAGGAATTGTCCATCCAGAATAAGTAATTAAGGCCTGATTCGATCCACTTGATGAGGCAATTTCTCCGATACCAATTCCGGTTTTTGGCAGGTTAACAGTTCTTACATATTTGCCTTCATTGGTATATTGACCAACCTTCCAATCAGGACCGAGCACTTTTGTAATTAATATTCCACCTTTAACTGAAGAAACAGCGTTCATTGCCCAATCACCTTGAGGTATTAGTACTTTTGATTTACCATCTGGTGAAACTGAAAGTAATTTTCCCAATGGAGCATTCTCATAAGAGATAACAAGTAAATTATCACCATCCCAAGCTGCTCCTATGTTTATTTCCGACGCAACCCTAACGTTGGCCTTAGTATCCAAAACTTGTTTCCAATCATAAACTCCCTTTCTCACATAAACATAATCCGGATTTCCATCACCAAAATGAACAAACATCGCCGCATGTTTTGCACCCGAAGATGCAACAAAAGTATATTCAGCTACTTTAGAAAGACCTTTTCCAAATACTTGCTTATCGTCTTTTGCAGGGCGCCCTATGAAGTGATGATACAATGTGGCATTAAATTGCAAGTCAGCTTCTGGAACAGTTCCTGGTGCAGGCAGACGAACATAAGTAAATCCTCTCTCATTCTCATCCCAAACTAATCCTACAGGTGTAGCTCCCCCAGCTGCGTTTGGAAGAGTTTCATCTAAATCTTTCCCTGTTTTTACATCCATTATATGAATAGTTGTTGCTTCATTCCCTCCTACTGCCGTTCCATAAGCGATATAATCTCCTTTTGAAGAAGGCCAAAATGCTGTTATGGCCATGTTTTTTCCACTCTTATTAGGATCGATTAACACGTTTACTTTACCATCGGGCCAGATTTTATATGCAACTACAGGCTGCGACTGCGGTGGAGTAAATTGTTCGAAGAAGAGCTTACCGCTAACCAATTTTGGGGAGAACTGTTCTACTGAAGTGGTGGATAATGTTTCTATCCTTTTCTCTAAAGGTTCTCCTTCTTTGAAGCTTGATAGTATTTTGTCTGCAAATGAGTTCTGTTCGTTGATCCATTCTTTTACTTTTGGTGATGTACCGTCTTCCAGCCATCTGTATGGATCAGCTACTTTAGTACCGAAATAATCTGTTGTAATTGTATCTTTTTCGGATTTAGGTGTGTTAGCGTTTTGATTCGTTTGACACCCCGCTAACCAAAGCACTAATAACGAAAATAGAGCATATGCGGATATTTTTTTCATATCTTTCTCCTACGGCCTTTTTATGAATGAATAAGGAATCCATGTTTCTATGAATATCAAAAAAAATAATTTAATCGTTAATAGCTTACGCAGCGGATGGAACAATCAATACGCAAGAAATATGCCCACGTAGTGAATTATGGTGGGTACTTTGGAAATTGTCTCGATCCGCTTTATTGTAAAACATTTTCGTTTTACATTCTAAACAAAATTTTGTTTAGTCTGTAAGCGGCATCATTCCAGTGGTGTTGCACTAGAATTTCTATTTAGTCAAATAATGAACAAATTGAAAATCGCCATAAATGGCAACAAACTTTTTTATCACTAAGTATTTGGCCGAATAATTTTCTCTTTATTGTATCCTTTTCCCCCGTATGGCTGGAGTTTTTCCAACCACATTCCTTCCAATGTGTTTAAATCGTCTGTGTAATCGTAATTCGGATCTTCTTTGGGTTCAAGATAATCTATTACTTCAAAAGAAAAATTATGAGCACCATAATGAATATAATCTTCTTGTAGTGTCTTATTCACGTGAGTATTCTGTTCAAGTTGAAACTTTGAACCATTTATTTTTCCACGAATGTTTTTACTGCTGCCAACAAATATTTTACCATTTTTCAAATTCTTGATTTGGTAAAT
Source organism: Ignavibacteriaceae bacterium (assembly GCA_046706145.1). Lineage (GTDB taxonomy): Bacteria > Bacteroidota > Ignavibacteria > Ignavibacteriales > Ignavibacteriaceae > JBJKPP01. The sequence continues at coordinate 2,547 of JBJKPP010000228.1, forward strand.
ACCCATAGGCGGCGGCGTCTGTTTATATTGTTTTTTTAATTCCTTTTTATCAACCATTTTCTTAATTAAGGTACAATTTTTTGTTGCATCTAATTTTAACTAAATAATTTGTAACATCAAAAATAGGGAGTGATTTAAGCGACACAGTTGAGGTTTTTGGTCTTTATAAGGGAAATCCCACACTTGTTATCGCTTTTTTGCTTAAACAAACTTTAACAAGACTGGCATTAGTAGAGTTTTTTATTGATGAAGTATCCATCTTCTCTTCATGTAATTTTACATTTAGAGTTAGTCCAAATGTTTTTTTAAAGTCTTTATGAATATTCATTACAGTTAAGACTTCACAGATGAAACCCCTATCAGCAGGTTCAATGGAAATATATTTTACTACGTGTTGCAATCCCCTGGGTTTTTAGCTACTAACAATTATTAATCATTTATTTTTATAGCCTTACCATTCAAAAGACCGTCGGCAACTTTTTTTCTAGCACTTTCCAAAATCCTTCCAAAAGTGGCCCTAGAAATTCTCATTTCATCTGCCGATTCTTCGTGCGAAAAAGCCATCAGATCGGCTAACCTGAGAGATTCCAGTTCATCGTGCTCAAGGATAATTTCTTCCAGTTCATACATTGGTATTCCCCTAGGCTTGAAATAATTGGTAGAGAGATTGCAACATACCCTGCGATATTTTCGTGGTCTTGGCAATTTATTTATAAACCTTTCAAAAACGGCTTAATTTTCTTGCATGTCCAGTTTCATCGGCAGACATTTTTCTAAATTAAGGTATTAGAAAAATATGTTATGAGCATATGCTCAACAATAAACAATTAAGTTGTCTATTTCAAGATTAAATTAACAGACTTAATTTAATTCTAAAGAAGATAATAATATTAGCTCCCCTTATAAGTTAACCTTCCTGTTCGGCGAGATAAAGTTGCGAAAGTGCGGTTGGTTGAGTTACAGCTTAACCAAATTCTTACCTTCTTCTAACTTCCTGGAGTATATCCAAAATTTCTTCTTTTTTTAATTTCAGATTTACTCCTTTGACATTAAGAGGAGACTTCTTTTTCGATAGCGCCTTTAATTCGAATACCGTTCCGTCTCGCCTTTTGATTAACACTCTTCCTTCACTTTTTGCTTTATCTAATAGTGAAGCTAGTTTTTGTCTTGCTTCACTATATGTATAAGTATTCATATTACACCTTTGTTACATTTATTCTCATTTGTTTTGCTACTAGTGATAATTCATTATCCAATGTTAACAACCCAGAATTATAATTTCTAGCACACTCCAGAAAATATGCATCATATGCACAGATTTCATATTTATGAGATATTTCTATCGCCTTTTTTATATCTATTTCTTGTAATCTTAACGGTATCATTTTGAATGAATCAATAGCATTTTTTGCTATTTCTAATCCAATCTTTTTTCTTTTAAACATTGCTGAAAATGCATTGCCAATTTCCCACTTAAGAGAAGAAGGAGCAATTAAATCTTCACCTTCAGTTAACTTTATTAACTTTGGTTTGCTCTTTTCATTTGTGATAACAGAAATAATTACAGATGTATCTACAACGAGGCACATTTATCATCTTTTATATTACTTGTACAATTGTACATAAAATATAAAGAACATGATTATGAAACGCAAGGGATTATGTAAAATCTTGTTTTTCAATTCAATTGCCAGATATATTTTTGTTTTAATATTCCGTTAAGATCCAAGATAAAAATCTAAGTAGTTTCTCAGTTTCACTTTTTAGAATTAAAACTGAATAGTCATTCTAAACCTGCCTGCCGCAGGCAAGTTTATTTTCAGAATCTTTGTAGTTTACCAGATTCCGAAACGAGCCCGCCTGCCGGACGGACAGGTTCGGAACGACAGGTTATGAAACTGAGACAGCGCCAAAATCTATATTAACTAACATTAGAAATAAAGAGTATTCGTACTTAAGATTTTAAGAAGGTCCCTTTCTGTAATTCTGTAAATGCCTCTTGAAGTTCTTGCTGTGTATTCATTACTATCGGGCCATACCACGCCACAGGCTCTTTAAGCGGTCTGCCGGAAATAAGTAAAAACCTAATACCTTCATCTCCAGCCTGCACTGTTACTTCATCACCGCGATCAAACAAAATTAGTGACCGGTTATCTGCTTCTACCGGTGGAGCAGTATCCAGCCAACCCACGCTTTCAGTTGGAACTGCAAGCGGAGCGGAAGCATTGCAAAATTTACCAGAACCGGAAAAGACATATGCAAAAGCCTGACTTTGTGTTTCAACCGGAAGTGTTCTTCTTTTACCCGGTGGTACAGAAACATCAATATATACAGGATCAGCAGCAATTCCTTCAACAGGACCTCTTTTACCCCAGAAGCTGCCGCAAACAATACGAGCAACAGTTCCATCATCTTCAATTACTTCGGGTATTTCGCCAGATTTGATTTCTTGATATCGCGGTGCGGTCATCTTTAAAGATGATGGAAGATTTGCCCACAACTGGAATCCATGCATTCTACCCTTCTGGTCACCTTTTGGCATCTCCTGGTGAATAATCCCACTGCCTGCCGTCATCCATTGAATATCACCAGCGGATATAACACCTTTATTGCCAATGCTATCACCATGCTGCACTTCACCTGCGAGAACATAGGTTATGGTTTCAATCCCACGATGAGGATGCCATGGAAAACCTGCAAGATAATCTTCCGGACGCTCGTTTCTAAAATCATCGAGAAGTAAGAACGGGTCGAACTCTGTAGGTTCACCGAATCCAATTGCACGGTTAAGATGCACGCCCGCTCCTTC
>JBJKPP010000229.1:0-6040 GCA_046706145.1 Ignavibacteriaceae bacterium
TTATTATTTCCAGGGTATGTTCCAGTAAACCATGAACATATGCATGGTGCCAGGCTTTTCCGGCAGGAGCTTTAGAGAATTTTTCAAAATTTTTCTCATCAAAAATATTTGAAACTAAAGTTTTTAATTTCTGATTACTAATCTTCTCTATTCTATCATAAAATTCCTTCTTCATTACTTTAATATCTCTCTTAGATTCAGGAAGAAAATCTGAAGGGGAAACTTTTTCGGAATCTTTCGGCAATCTAAAGTTGGAAACTTTTATTTGAGGAACTCCTTGATATTCATCTATTGTGCCTTCAATTTTAATTACTGAACCAGCATTTATATTATTATAGAAGGATTCGAATCCTTCCCATATATTTGCTGAAATCGAGCCGGTTTTATCACCAAGTTCTAGTGATAAGAATTGTTTATTACTTTTGGTATTTCTTAGCTCGCTTTTTCTCACGACAAGAAATAAGTCAACAGGGTCGCCTTTTTTAAGCTCAGAGAGATTCTTTTGTTTTATCATCTGAATTACTTTTTGTTTTTCAAAGTTAACTTAAAAAATTTTGATTTGAATTGCACTCGAAGTTTTTGGCAAATCCAATTTCTCAAAGAAATTGGGTTTGTATAATTAATCCTTTACGATTTCGAAGCTGTTATCTTTAGGAAGGTGAGCTATCACAGAGCGATTCAATAGATCTATTGATACCGCAATATCTTTACCACTTTCAGTGTCAATAATTGTTCCGACAATACCTTCAAATGCCCCTTCTTTTATTCTCACCTTAGCTCCAGGGAAAAGCCTGTCGGCAATTTTGAATTTCACTTCATGTTTCAACATATTTCTCAGATTTTCAATTTGCCATTCTGGTATTTTGGCAGGTCGACCATTTTCGGTAATGCACCGCACTATGGAGTATTGCTCCATGGACAGAAGCCTTTCCTTCTCATTTGCAAAAACAAAAATATATCCCCGCATTAAAGGTTCTGTAATCTTTTTCTTACGGTCGCTCCATTGTCTTACTTCAGTAACTGTTGGTAAGTAATGCTGTACACCAGCATTATTTATTTGTTCTGCAGCTTTAAATTCACTTCTGGGTTTTGTATAAAGGGCGTACCATGCCCTTTCGCTAGAACTTAACTTAGGATTTTCAATCATTTTGAATTCTTTACAGGCTTCCTTCCAACTGAGTAATAATCAAACTTTAGCTGTTCCATTTTTTCTAAATCATATAAATTTCTTCCGTCAAATATTACTCGCTCTTTAAGACTCGAAATAATTTTCCCATAGTCGGGATTTCTAAATTCGTTCCATTCAGTAACTATTATCAAAGCTTCCGCATTCTTCAACGCATCGTACGGAGTATCGGCATATTTAATTTTATCTTCAATAACCTGCTTTGTTGTTTCGTGGGCTTCCGGGTCATAAGCTGTAATTGTGGCGCCGCTGTCTAAGAGTTTATTAATTATTCTGATGGAGGGAGCTTCTCTTACATCATCTGTGTTTGGTTTAAATGCTAATCCCCAAAGTGCAAAATGTCTTCCCGAAAGTTTTCCTCCATAATGATTACTAATTTTTTCAAAGAATCTTTCAGATTGAAGCTTGTTTATATCATGAACCGATTTTAGAATTTTAAAATCATATTTATTCTCATTAGCAGTATTAATCAAAGCTATAACGTCTTTGGGAAAACAAGAACCGCCGTAGCCAACTCCAGGAAACAAAAATCTCTTTCCTATTCTAGAATCTGAACCAACACCCATTCTAACTTTATCAACTTCTGCACCGGTTATTTCACACAAATTTGCAATCTCGTTCATAAAAGAAATTTTAGTAGCTAGAAAAGAGTTCGCTGCATATTTTGTCATTTCAGCAGATTTCTCATCCATAAAATATATTGGATTGCCTGAACGCACGAATGGTTCGTACAATTCATCCATTACTCTTCTGGTTTTTTCATTGCTGGTTCCAATTACTACTCTCTCGGGTTTCATAAAATCTTCAACTGCCATTCCCTCACGTAGAAATTCCGGATTTGAAGCAACGTCAAAATCGAATTGTGGAGCATGTTTTTTCACAACAGCTTTCACTTTATCGCTTGTTCCTACTGGGACAGTACTTTTATCCACTATAATTTTAAATCCTATGTTTGGCTGCTCCTTAAATATTTTTCCCAAATCACCTGCTACCCCCAAAACATATTTCAAATCGGCGCTACCGTCTTCATCTTGAGGCGTTGGAAGACAAAGCATTATTACTGTAGAATCTATTACAGCCTCTTTCAAATCTGTCGTGAACTTTAATCTCCCTGCTTTAATATTTCTATCAAAAATTACATCCAATCCGGGTTCAAAAATTGGGATAATTCCTTTTCTCATCTTTTCAATTTTGTTTTCATCTATATCAACACAGAAAATATTGTTACCAGTTTCAGCAAAACAGGTTCCGGTTACTAAACCGACATATCCTGTACCCACAACTGCTATATTCAAAATTTCCTCCTAATTTTTATGCAAATATAATAAATAACCGCTTATTATTTTGATTAGAATACAAAGCTGACATGAACCAATAATTAAATTTAACATTGTATCTAACCGTAGAATAATGAATAAAAATTATGCCATAAAAAACGTAGTTGTCTGTTCTAAACTACAAAGACTTTGGCAACGTCAATTAAAAGTCGAGGTTGATTTGTTAGTGCAGTTAAGAAAATTCTTCCCAAAGTTCTCTTATCTTTAGGAATTTTGTTGAGTGTGCGTGCTAGTTTGTTAAATTGTTCGTCGGAAAAATTGTATATACCGTCTTTAATTCTGGCATAAATTTCATGTCTCTTGCCAACTCTTTCATGCCATTCTTTGTCATAAGTTAAAATATGATCCGCTTTATTCATCTTCACAGACTCAGCAGCAATTCTTCCGGCAATACTGCCCCCTACCATCCCACTAGCAATTCCGCCGCCGCTTAATGGGTTAACTTGTCTTGCTGCATCGCCAACCAGCATGATTCCAGGGGCAGAAATTTTTTCTAAAGTGATTGAACAAGGAACACCGCCAGCTATGGTTGTAAGAACAGGAGCTTTAGGATAGTTATTCTGCATAAAGTTATTTAAAAAAGATTGCGCAGATTTTTTTTTGCCGACAAGTCCGCTTACACCTAGACCGATATTTGCCGAACTACTTCCTTTCGGAAAAACCCAAAAGTATCCACCGGGAGCGTAATTACTTCCGAAATAAAAATACAATGTAGTTGGATCAACGGATATGTTGGAAACTGTAATTTGTGCACAACTTTCCATCTCCCTAAAATCTATATGTGTTTTTAATCCAGCCCATCTTCCCACCCTAGATTCAACACCGTCTGCTGCAATTACAACTTTTGCTTTGAGTTCTTTTTGCTGACCTCTATATTCAAACTTCACTCCAGCAACTTTGTCATCCTTAATAATTAACCCATTCACATAGGCACGAGTCAGGATTTCAGCGCCAGCATAAGAGGCTGTTTTGGCAAGCTCATAATCGAAAATTCTTCTTTCAAGAATATAGCCGGAGTCATCAAATTCTATTACTGTTTCTACTCCATCAGGAGAATTAAAAGAAAATTTGTTAATGTGAGATGCAATCCATTTTTCATCAGGATCAATAAACTCAACCAAACCTTTTCTACTTACCGCTTCGCCGCATCTTACAGGATATCCAACATCGCGGTCTTTTTCCAGCATCAAAACAGAAACACCTTTTTCTGCGGCAAACCTTGCAGCCATCGAACCTGCTGGTCCGGCGCCAACTACTATTATATCGTATTCGTTGTTCATCTCAATAAACTATCGGACTCCAAACTGAATATTGCAGACTATCAAACAGCAACTGGCACCCCAGATTTATTAAACTTAAGAACTTCAATCGGGCAGCTCCACACACATTTAGAACAATTAGTGCATCTTTCGTCAATAATATCAATCTCAGCTTCTTTTAATTCGATAGCATCTTCAGGACAAACTCCAACGCAGCATCCGCAAAAATCACATTTGTCGGGTAGAATTTCTATCATCAGAATACCATTTTTTGCTTGACGTAATCCCATTAAGCCAAATCTTCACTAATATTTTTTCTGATTTCTGACTTTTCTTTTTCCTTTTCCGCATTTAGTTTAATTATTTGCAGTACCTCGTTATCATCATGAGAATTTTCTAGTCTTTTGGAATTTTCTTTTATTACTTTTTCTATTTGGCTAATCTTAATTTTGATTACAATATCGCGAGCTAATCTGGATAAAATTTCATCTTTAGAAGGACCTGGATGAATTTCATCCCAATTTTTACCGATGGAGTATTTCTCAAAAGTAATTTCAAATATGTAATTCTTTAAATCATCATCGGTTAGCTTCTCTATCAGGGAACTCACAACTATGTTTCCAGCATCATTATAAGAATCCGAAATTAAATTGAAAATCTTTTTGTTGGTGTCTCCCTGAAAATCTTCGGTTTTTATGTTGGCAAAGATGAAGTCAATTATTTTATCGTCATCTTCAAATAAAAGTTTTATCAAATCTCTTTCTAGCTTCACTGTAAATGAATCTATAGTGACACTTTTAGCGCCAACATTATTTTCTCTTGCTTTTCTCGTTTCACTGGATGAAACTATTCTTTTTTCTCTAACCATTGTTTTATTCAGAACTTTCTCTAGCTCAGACTCAAGAAGTTTTTCACGAAGATTGAACTTCTTTGCAATAGATTTTATAAGGAAAGTCCTTTTAAGTTCATCTTCTATAAGGGCAGCAACAGAAACTATATCTCTTAAAGCTTCCGCAGATTTGGCAGGGTCCTTAAACATCCCGATGGAATCATAATATTCCGTTTGATATTCTAAAAAATTCTTTGCCATAAGTGTTAACTCATCAAATCTTTCCTTGCCATAATTATTTATGAAAGAATCCGGGTCTTCGTTTTCAGGAAGAGTGACAATTTTTATTTCCATATCCTTTTTCAGAAGAATCTCGATGCTTCTCATAGATGCCTTTATTCCAGCGGTATCTGCATCAAACAGAAGAACAACATTTTTGGTATAACGCGAAAGGAGCTGGACTTGTTCTTCAGTAAGCGCTGTTCCCGAAACAGCCACAACATTTTTTACACCGTTCTGATAAAGCGAAATTAAGTCCATGTAGCCTTCTACTAAAATTGCTTTATCTAATCTTCTAATTTCATCTTTACTTAACGAAAGTCCGTAGAGAGTTCTGCCTTTGTGATAAATTAAAGATTCCGGCGAATTTAAATACTTTGCTTTTCCTTCAGCGCCCTTTAAAATTCTACCTGCAAAAGCTATTACTCTGCCATTAGGAGAAAATATCGGAAAAATAAGTCTTCCAGAAAATTTGTCGTAAAGTCTTCCGTCTGCATTTTTTCCTATAAGTCCCAACTGAATAGTTTTTTCAATGTCCATGTTATTTTCTTTGGCAAACAAAATAAAATTCTCCCACCCATCCAGAGCATAACCTAGTCCAAAGGTTCTTATTGTTTGGGGCTTAATGTTTCTCTTAGTTAAATATTCCTTAACAAATTCTCCTTCTTTTTTATTGAGCAAATTATCTGAAAAATATTTTGCAGCTTCAGTGTTAACCTCATATAAAATTTCTGCTTCACTTTGCTGTTCTTCCGCCTCCGGGCTTTCATAATCAATTTGAATTCCTAGCTGTTCTGCTAATTGTTGAACAGCTTCAACAAAAGAAATTTTGTTATACTCCATCAAAAACGAATAAACATTTCCGCCGGCGTGGCATCCAAAACAGTGATAAATTTGCTTTTCTTCGCTAACGGTAAAAGATGGTGTCTTCTCGTTGTGGAAAGGACATAAACCTATATAGTTTTTCCCTCTTTTTCTTAAAGGAACATATTGCGAAATTATATCTACAATATTAGCAGAGATTCTTATTTCTTCTATTTTTCGCTCGGAAATTCTCATTTTTCTAAATCTTAAAACTCCTTAATGGCAAGCTTGAATTTAACAAAATCTTACTTATAAATCTTGAACTTTTATAACCACCAAAAGACAT
>JBJKPP010000230.1:0-5473 GCA_046706145.1 Ignavibacteriaceae bacterium
GAACTTTGTAGGTATTTATATTCAGCATCATCTCAGCTTGCGTTAACTGCGAACGCGCATCGACTGTTTCTATAAATGTATTTACACCTTCTTTATAACCTTTCGAAATTAATCTTTCATAGCTTGAAGCAGCCTTGTACTTTTTTATAGCTGTGAAGTAATTCTGTCTTGCAGCAATCAAATTATCTCTTGCAATAGACTGACTTAGTTTAAGCTGACTTCTTGTTTTCTCAAGACTAAGCTGAATATTCTTTAAATCAAGTTCGGCCTCATCAACTTTATAACTGTTTCTAAGGCCTTCAAAAATGGGAACGCTTAACTGAAAACCGAATAAATAGTATCTTGAATCCGAATTGTAATTCCAGATCTGATCCTGCGCTCCTACATCAAGAAATGCATTTATTTTAGGAACCCAGTGAAGTTTGTTCATCAATAAGGCGGATTCATTCATACTTTCCCCTGTCTTGAGCATCTTTAATTCTTCCCTCTGCGATACATCATAGCTCCCGGACAACATTTGCTCTACTTCCGACAATTTTAAATTAATGTTATATGAGGTATCAATGTCAGAGTCCAAATCTCTATTCAAAATAAAGTTAAAATAGCGCTGTGCCTTTTGAACATTATTACCCGCTTCTACAATTTTAGAGTTTACTTCGGCTATTTCACTTTCAGAACGGAGAATATAAACAGGAAGGCCTTTGCCGTTTTTCAAAAGAGATTCGCTCACTCTTTTACCTTCCTCCGCAACTTTAAGTGCGTTATTGTATATCTTCTCAGACGAGATTGCGCTCAGGTAATTGTAGTAAGCCGTTTTAATATCTTTGATTAATTCTCTCTTATAAATCTCCACTTCATACTGTTGAAGATGCACCTCGTCACTTTGAATGCTGTGGTTTATAATTATGTCTGTATTTAAGAGAGGCATAGTTGTATGCAGTTTAACGTCATAATAGTGATACGGGAAAAAATTTATCTTTTCATTTTCTAACTGGGGAAAACTACTGCTATGTGTTAACTGGTTTAAAGTTGAATAAACCGGATTTAACAAATCGCCTATAGGAATTGGAATATTTCTTCCACCCTGACCGCTCGTGTAATCACCCTCTAAATCAATTGAAGGAAAGAAATAACTTGTAGCAGTTTTTAAGGAGTACATAGCCTTTTCGAGAGAAATTTTCTTCTGCTGAAGAACAATGTTGTTGGATATGCCTTCATCAATATACCTTTCAAGCTGATTCTGTGCTTTTGCGGCAGACATAAAAAAAACCACGAAAGATAAGATGAGAACAAATCGAAAAGCCTGCGATATTTTCATATAATTTATACTGCTATAATTTTAATAAGATGTTAAACAGCATCTAATGACTAAACAGTGTTCACCAAAAAGTTAATTTTTTTATAGTATCATTGAATCGAGAACACCGATGGCGCTTTCAATCACTTTATCAACTTCTTGATTGGCCATCTTCTTTATCCCCGGTCCCCTTCTAATAATGAGTGATGCAATACCATGAACCGCCGACCAAAGGAAAAACGCAACGGACTCTACGTCTTGATTCTTAAACATGCCGGCGGACTTGCACTCGGATACATTTCTTTTCAACAAATCATAGGACCTTTGGCCGTGCATCCAATCCCGATCTTTATCCTTGTTTATTATGTCAATAGGACCCCTCATTATAAACATAATGTCATAATATTCTTGATTATCCAGAGCAAATTTTATGTAAGCTCTGCCATGTGCCACTAATCTTTCACGCGGGCTATTAACACTTTGAGCAGAAAGCTGCATCCTATATAATATTTCAAATCCCTCCACATGGAGAGCATAAAAAATAGAATCCTTATCCGCAAAATAAGTGTAAATTGACCCCGGGCTATATTCTATTTTTTGTGCAATCTTTCTTATAGAAACGCCCTCGTATCCATCATTTACAAAGAGTTCCATAGCAGAATTAAGAATCATTTTCCTCATTTCAGCTTTTTCTCTGTCTTTTCTTTCTGTAATGCCCATTTGCGAACCATATTAAAGTAAACAATGTTAATATATTAAACATTGTTCAATTTGTCAAGAAAAGAAATTTTTATATCGAATAATTGTTATTTTCTAGCAAAGGTTATAGAGTAGAGAATTTAGATAAGCAATTTAACTTAAAAAACATTTTTAATGATGGCAAAGCCACGGGAAAAAAATTAGCATCTTCCCTCTTAATGATAACTTAATTGCTAAAGTTGACTAAAATATCTATTTTTTCTTCACACTATTTAGGGGCATTGTAGCCGGAGGCTATTAAATAAACATGCGAAGACTTTTCTTACCAGTGATTTTTTTCTTGTTTACTGCAGGTACTTTTGCACAAAATAAAGTTGTGCTTATAGATCTTGACGGAACTATAAATCCAGCTACTGCTGATTATATAACAAATAATATCAAGTTTGCCGAAAGTGAAAATGCAACTTGTTTGATTATAGAATTAAACACACCGGGTGGATTATTATCGTCCACAAGAAAAATAGTATCAGGTATTTTAGAATCGAAGGTACCAATTGTCGTGTATGTTTATCCCAAGGGTTCTCGTGCTGCATCAGCAGGAGTCTTTGTTACACTCTCATCCAATATAGCAGCTATGGCACCGGGAACAAATATTGGAGCTGCCCACCCTGTCAGTACTGGAGGAGAAATGGATTCTACCATGTCGGAAAAAGTCACGAATGATGCAGCAGCTTTTATACGCACAATTAGCAAAAACAGAAATCGAAATGTTAAATGGGCAGAAGAAGCTGTAAGAAAAAGTATTTCCATTACTGAAACAGAAGCGGTGGATGAAAAAGTTGTTGATATGATTGCAGATAATGTAAATGACTTACTCAAAAAAATAGATTCAACTTCTGTGGAAACTGCAGATGGACCACGGACTATTTACACATCGAATGCACAAATTATCAGAAGAGATATGAGCTTTACAACGAGTATCCTTAACCTCCTAAGCGACCCCAATATTTCTTATATTTTATTGATGCTAGGCTTCTATGGACTTCTTTTTGAACTCTTCAGCCCTGGAGCAATTTTTCCCGGAGTATTCGGTGGAATATGTCTGATTATTGGACTTTATGCACTGAGCACTCTTCCGATAAATTATGCAGGATTAGCTTTAATCCTTTTTGGTATTGTATTATTCGTACTTGAGATTAAGATTGTCAGTCATGGAATTCTTACCATTGGCGGAGTTATTTCATTATTGCTCGGGTCCTTTATGCTGATTAATACTGAGCCATTTTTCGGGCCGATTTCCATTTCGTGGGAAATAATAATAACAGTAGCTGTACTCACTGTGCTTTTCTTTATGACTGCAATTGGCTTGGGTATAAAGGCCCAAAGGAAAAAACCCACAACAGGGCTTGAAGGATTAATTAACGAGGATGGGGAGGCAACTTCTGATCTTAATCCTATGGGTTACATTAGAATTCATGGTGAACTTTGGGATGCTGAAAGTGTTGAAGGAGTAATTAGTAAAGGAACAAAAGTAAATGTTAAAGAAGTTCACGGACTTAAGTTAAAAGTAACAAAAGCAAAAAATAATTAAGGGAGTTTAAAATGTCATCAGTATCAGATATTTCAGCATTATTAATAATCATTGTACTATTTGTAATCATAATACTAGCCAGTTCCATAAAGATACTAAGAGAATATGAAAGAGCTGTTGTTTTTAGGCTGGGGAGACTTATAGGTTCAAAGGGGCCCGGGGTAATTATCCTTATCCCAATCGTCGATAAAATGGTAAGAATAGGATTAAGAACAATCGTCATGGATGTTCCTCCCCAGGATATTATTACAAAAGATAACGTTTCGTTGAAGGTAAATGCAGTTGTTTATTTTAGGGTGGTCGAGGCTGAGAAAGCCGTAGTAGAAGTTGAACACTTTTTGGAAGCAACTTCGCAACTATGTCAAACTACATTAAGGAGTATTTTAGGACAATCCCAGTTGGATGAATTGCTGGCCGAAAGAGAAAAACTAAATCATGAATTACAAAAGATAATTGATCATCAAACAGATGCTTGGGGAATCAAAGTTTCGAACGTAGAAGTTAAACATGTTGACCTTCCCATCGAGATGCAGAGAGCTATGGCACGCCAAGCTGAAGCCGAAAGAGAAAGAAGAGCAAAAATTATTGCCGCTGAAGGAGAATTCCAGGCAAGTCAGAAGCTAACAGAAGCCGCCGAGGTTATCAGTAAGAACCCGCAAGCGCTACAATTAAGATATTTACAAACATTAGCTGAAATTGCTTCAGAAAATAATTCTACCACAATCTTTCCGGTACCTATAGATTTGTTGAAACCATTTCTAGATTATGCTGCAAACAAAAAAGAAAGTTAACGAATTAAATTCGTGGCAGGTGAATATTTTTCGTGCTTGTTGCGTTCTACTATTGAATTGCAGTCAAAAAGTCACACATTTTTGATGGCACTTTTATTGTCAATGTTGTGTTGAGTTGGGCTTATAACATCACAAGAGGTTAAGTATTGACTACTTAAATATTGTGATTGAGACCAAAAAACCTTTCTAAAAATAAACCTACTCGTCTAAAAAATCTTATATCTAATTGCTCGCTCAATTTAGCACATCGATCCCGTCGATGTGCATTTTTTTTGCTTTTTCGTTAAATTATAACCATTCTTTCCTTCATTAATTATAGCATCACCCATGAAAAAAATATTGTTGTTTCCTTTCATACTAGTAATGGTACTTTGTACTACTGCATTCTCACAATTAAATTTAATTCCTATCCCCGCTCATTATCAATTGGAAATTGGAAAGTTTAGAATTGATACGACTTTTGAGATATCCATTAAAGGTAATCCTAATGATAGAATTTATTCCGCAGCAACAAGAATGCTCAGACAACTTTCGGGCAGAACAGGTATATACTTTCATCAAGATTATATTACAAAAGCAAGTAACAGCAATTCCGCTAATTTTCAGGTAATATGTGAGGAACCGGGAATATTAAAACTCGGCGAAGATGAATCATACACGTTAACAATTTCTCCACAACAAATAACTCTTGAGGCAGAAAATGATCTTGGTGCACTGCATGGTTTTCAAACACTACTACAATTAGTTTCCACAGATAGCCTGGGATATTATTTTCCGGCAATTTTAATCAAAGATAAACCACGTTTTCCATGGAGAGGCTTATTAATTGATGTTTCAAGACATTTTGAACCTGTGAGTGTCATTAAAAGAAATTTGGACGGTATGGCTGCTTTGAAAATGAATGTGTTTCACTGGCATTTAACTGATGATCAGGGATTCAGAGTGCAAAGCAAAGTTTTCCCTAGATTAACTGAGTTAGGATCGGATGGTAAATTTTATACTCAAGCACAAATAAAAGAAATTATAAAATATGCTTCTGATAGAGGTATTCGAGTTGTTCCGGAATTTGACATTCCAGGACATTCTACGAGCTGG
>JBJKPP010000231.1:0-6872 GCA_046706145.1 Ignavibacteriaceae bacterium
TTATTTCTTTAATAACCGGCGTCGTTTCCAGACCACTGTTCGGTCCGCGGTCAAAAAGAAAACCTTGTTCCATCAGGCTCTCCATTGTTCCGCCAACTTCACCATTCTTTTCTAGAACTGTTACATCGTATCCTTTTTTGTCCAAAAAGTATGCGGTTGTTAGTCCAGAAATCCCTGCTCCTATAACTACAATCTTTTTTGATGAAACTGTAATATTCATTAAATGTTATACCGTTCTTGAATATTTAGCTTTGTCAACTTTTCTTTCGATGTATCCGTCGAAATTCATGGCAATGTTTCTAATAAGTAACCTTCCCATTTCGGTTGCGGTTATTTTGTCTTTATCGATTTTTACCAAATCATCGTCTTCCATTTCTTTAAGATTCTTTATACCCCATGCAAAATAATCATTGAAGTTAATATTGAACTTATCTTCAATTGTCTTAAAATTAATTTCGAAATCACACATTAATCTCATTATAACAAATTTTCTTATAATATCGTCTTCGCTCAATGAATATCCTTTCAAAGTAGGAACCTTTTCTTCATCGAGCGCTTCATAATATTGTTTCTCGGTCTTATAATTTTGTGCATACACTTTCCCAATTTGACTAATCGCTGTTATTCCCATCGCGTATAAATCCGTATCAGCATTTGTACTGTAGCCCTGGAAATTTCTATAAAGTTTCTTTTGTTTCAAAGCAATAGAGAGATCATCATCGGGTTTTGCAAAATGGTCCATTCCAATGAAGATGTAACCTGCCGCATGCAGTTTTTCAACGCTCATTTTTAAAAGTTCAAGTTTTATTTCGGGAGCAGGCAAGTCATCTTCATGAATTAGCGCCATGTGCTTTTTAAGCCACGGAACATGCGCATAATTGAATACGGCTATTCTATCCGGAGAAATGTCTATAATTTTATCAACGGTCTTTGAAAAACTTTCTATTGTTTGAAACGGCAGTCCATACATTAAATCCAGATTTATGCTTTTAAAACCAAGTTCCTTCGTCCATTGCATGGCCTGGCGCGTAATATCTTCCGTCTGTATTCTGTTAACGGCTTTCTGAACCTTTTCATCAAAATCCTGGACACCCATGCTTATTCTATTAAATCCATTTTCTCTTAATGCAGAAAGATGTTCCTTTGTTAGTTCGCGTGGGTCAATTTCACAGCTGTTTTCTGAATCTTCTTTAAATTCAAAAGATTTTCTAATGAAAGAAGCCAAATCGGAAATTTCATCAGGATTTAGATGTGTCGGTGTTCCGCCTCCCCAATGAAGCTGAGTTACTTTTCTGCCAGAAAGTATATAGCTTCTGATTAAATCGATTTCCTTCTTCAGGTATTTTGTATATTCACTTACCCTTGTTCGGTTTCTTGTTGCAATCATGTTGCAGCCACAAAAATAACAGAGCGTGTCACAGTAAGGGATGTGGAAATAAAGCGATAAATCCGGGAGATTGTCACCGTAGTTTGTTCTTAATATTTCGTCAAGATAATTCTCGTTGGTAAATTCCTCTGTAAATTGTGGTGCAGTAGGATAGCTTGTGTAGCGAGGCCCAGGTTTGTCGTATTTCTTATATTTTTTTAAATCTATTTCAAACATTTCTAATCTGTTATCTGGTTATTTTATTTATTTTATTATCAATGATATTTTTTACTTTCTTGCTTTACGTAATTAACAAGTGCTTTTACTTTTTCAGGTTTAACATCCGGCAGTATACCATGCCCAAGATTGAATATGTGTCCGCTTCCTTTTCCAAATGATTTTAGAACATTGCCCGCCTCTTCTTCTATTTTTTCATTCTTTGCATAAAGAACAGACGGATCTAAATTACCCTGAAGAGCAACAGAACTTCCAACCAGTTCTCTTGCTTTGCCTATATCAAAAGTCCAGTCGAGGCTTATCACATCAGCACCGCAATTAGCCGTTTTGTTTAGACTATGATGTGCTCCTTTAGTAAAAACTATAATAGGCTCATCTTTTTGTTTAATCAATGATATAATCTTTTCAATATATTGTAGTGAAAAATCATTGAAATCTTTTGGCGATAAAAGTCCACCCCACGTATCAAAAATTTGTATGGCATCTGCGCCAGATTCAATCTGGGCTGATAGATATCCTCCAAGCAAAACAGAGAGCGAATTTAGTATTTTATGTGCAAGTTCCGGTTCATTAAATATCATTTGTTTTGCTATGGAGAAAGTTTTTGAACCATTTCCTTCCACCATGTAGGTAAATAAAGTCCAGGGAGAACCGCAAAAGCCAATGAGTGGCACTCTTCCGTTTAATTCTTTTTTTGTAAGTGAAAGAGCATCCAAAACAAATTTGAGGTCTTTGGCCGGTTCGATTTTCTTTAAGTTATCAAAATCTTGGGATTTCCTTATTGGTTTATCGAAAACGGGTCCCGTGGCTTCAATTATTTTCAGTTTCATTCCCATTGCTTCTGGGATGAGTAATATATCCGAAAAAATAATTGCTGCGTCAACTCCAATTATATCAACAGGTTGAATACTTACTTCAGCGGCTAATTCAGGAGTTTTGCATAAAGTTAGAAAATCAACTTTTTCCCTGACGGCTCTATATTCACTTAAGTATCTACCTGCTTGTCGCATTATCCAGATTGGTGTCCTTTCGACAGGCAGCCTTTTGCATGCTCTTAAGAGAAGATCGTTTTTTAGTGAATTCAAGAAAAACTCCTGTCATTCGTAATATTTTACAATCGCTTCGGCTAAACCGCTAATTGTAAATTCTTTGGGAATAATGTTTACTTCCACACCTTTTTGTTCAATAGCTCTTTTTGTAGTGGGTCCAATTGCCGCAATATCGAATCCCTGAAAATAGGTCCCGGGGTTTTCAATGTTTACGATTTTTATAAAGTTTTCAAAAGTTGAAGGGCTTGTAAAAATAAAAAGGTCCGGTTTGCCGTTTTTCAATCTATAAATGTATTCCGAAATTTTTTCTTTTGTCGGTGTAGATACATTATATACCGGGGCCGTTTTTATTACGGCGCCAAGTCTTTTTAAGCCTTCCGGCAGTTCCTCTCTTCCTATTTCTGAACGCGGGATAAAGATTGTTTTTTCCTTTAAGTTAAATTTGGAAAGTTCGTTTAAAACTCCTTCTGCGCTGAATTTGTTTGGGACAATATCTACGGAAATTTCCTCCCTTTCACATGCATCAGCGGTTTTATTTCCGACTGCCACAATCTTAATATCCTTATAATCAGGTTTTATATTGAGCTCGACGCATCTTTTCTTAAACATTTTTGCAGAATGTGAAGAAGTAAAGATTATAAAATTAATTTTTTGGTCAGATAGGAGAATATCATCAAACTCCTTCCAGCTTCTTGGCGGCAGTATATCCAAGGTCGGGAAAATAATTACGTTTGCACCCAACTGCAGAAAAACGTTGGAAGACTCTCTGGATTGTTCAACCGTTCTTGTGATTACAATTGTTTTGTTAAGAAGAGGAAGCAATGTATTGCTTTTGAATCCCTTTACAATACTATGCAATAATAAATCATACACTTTTTCACGTTCAAAATATAAATTACCATTAGTATTGTTTTCAATTCCTTTATTTGCGATGCCGTATATACTTCCTATAATCAACTCTGTAACGAAGGGAGTTTCAATTTCTCTAAACACACCTTCTTCTTTACCTTTATCAATTACTTCTGAGAATAATTGTTTTAACTCCTGTTCCAGGGCTCTAAGCTTAGCTCTTAATTTGTGCTCGCCAATAAAAGATTCTTTTTGATACATCAAGAAGAAGTTTTTGTTATTCATCATAAAAGTGTAAAGATGAATAATATAAGTTCTGAATTTTGCAACAGTGCTTGTTTGTAAATTGGCCATTTCCTTAAGATAGGTTATCAACCTTTCCATATTGGAAATCATAATTGCAAAATAAAGTTCTTCTTTTGAATCGAAATAATTATAAAGTGTTCCCTTAGCAACGGAAATAAGTTTTGCAACATCATCCATCATCACTTCATGGTATTGTTTCCTTGAAAAGAGTTCCGCGGCTGCCCCGATAATCTTTTCTTTCTTTTGTACTTTTTTATCTTTTATTTTTTCAACTGATATCATGGTTTTCCTCTTTGTTAAATTCCCCGCACACCTTCTAAAATTCTACCTGCCCCTGCATTTAGTAATTCTTTTGCAAGATCTACTCCGAGCTTTTCAGCCTCAGATTTATTTCCTTCTATTTTCTTTCTTAAGAATAAAATTCCATCAGCAGAACCAATGAAACTATCCAGAACCAACTTGTTATCTGTTACTTCTGCATTAGCCCCAATAGGAACCTGGCAACCTCCCTCAAGAGTTCTTAATAAAGCTCTCTCCGCCTGCGTCTCTAAAAAAGTGTCTTCGTGATGAATATTCTTGAGCAACTCTTTTAGTTCTTCGTTGTCTGTATGTATTTCCACAGCAATAGCTCCCTGTCCTACTGCAGGCAATAATTCATTTTTAGGAATTACCTGGGTGATAAATTTTGTTAGGTTCAATCTTTCTAGACCCGCTTTTGCCAAAATCATACCATCCCAATCATGCCGCTTAAACTTTTGTATTCGTGTTGGAACGTTTCCTCTTAAATCTACTATTTTCAGGTCCGGCCGAAGATGTAAAAGCTGGCTTTTTCTTCTTAATGAACCAGTAGCGACAACTGCCCTTTTCCTCAACGATCTTATTGTTATACCTCTTTTTTTTGCAATTAGTACATCTTCATTTGATTGTCTTTTGATGACGGCTCCAAGTTCGATTCCTTCTGGCAGAATGGTTTGTAAATCTTTTAAGCTATGCACAGCCATATCAATTTCTTTATCCAGCAATTCTTTTTCTATTTCTTTGGTGAAGAGTCCCTTATCTCCAATTTCGGAAAGAGCGGAATCCGTTACTTTATCACCTGTTGTTTTTATTATTTTTATTTCAATTTTTAGCTCTTTATTAAGCTTGTTAAGTTGGTATTTGACGAAATTAGCCTGCCATAGTGCCAAATCACTTCCACGGGATCCTATTGTTAGCTTTTCAATCATTACTATTTTTTTCTTGGTCCAAACCGAACAACTCTTTTACCAGAGCAATCTTTACTACGCTGTCGTTTAAAGCTCCCTTAGTTCCATTAAGTTTTTTAAGTTCTACCGTTGGGTTATGAAGAATTTTATTTACTATTCTTTTAGTTATGATATCTAGTTTTTCCTGGTCTTCTTGGTTAAAGCGGTTCTTGTTCTTGTCAACTTCTTCTGCCCTGATTGATTCGAAATATTCCCGCAATATTTTTATTGTTGGAGCTGCTTCCAAGGATTTATACCAGTTCAAGAAAGTATCCAACTCTTCAGTTATTATCTTTTCAACCTTGGGTATTTCATCCCGTCTTTTCATAAGGTTTTGTTCTACTATTATGTTCAGCGATTCAATATCATTATAAAAAACGTAATCTATCTCTTTGGATTTTGGATCAAAATTTCTTGGAACGGCAATATCCATCAGAACCATGTCGGAGTTATTTCTTTTTTTCATTGCAGCTTCAATTTCATTCTTTGTTAGCAGAAAGTCTTCTGAGGCTGCCGCACCTATAATTATATCGTAGTTATGCAGTTGGTTCCTAAATTCGCCATAAGGAATATTTTCTGCATTTATCATTTCTGCAACATCAGCAGCTCTTCTCTCTGTTCTGTTTGTAATGGCAAGTTTTTGTATTCCACGTTCACGCAGATGTTTTGCGGCAATTGTTCCTGTTTCACCGGCGCCAATTACTAACGCAGATTTTTTTGTGAGATTGGAATATATTTTTTCTATTAACTGAACCGCAGCGTAACTTACAGAAACAGCTCCTTCTGAAATTTTTGTTTCCGTTATCGCTCTTCTTCCTGCTTTAATTGCGCTGTCAAAAATGCGTCTCATCAAAAATCCTACGGCTCCATCTTCGTCGGCTAGTTGGAATGAGCTTTTAACTTGTGAAAAAATCTGATTGTCGCCGATTAACTGGGAATCTATTCCTGAAATTACTTTGAACAAATGTTCGACCGAGCCGAAGGAGTAAAAACTATCGAAGTGCTCTGGTTTTATGTCTTTTATGGATTTTATACGTAAGATTTCCTTTTTCAAATGTTCTGTTGAAATTTCATTGTACAGGGGAATGCCGTAAACTTCAGTTCTATTGCATGTTGAGAGAACAAAACCTTCTGAGATAATTTCTTTTCTAAGATTATAAAGCAGATTTCTAATTTCCTTGTCGCTGAAGAACAAAGCCTCTCTTATTTCAAGAGGTGATGTTTTATGATTTATGGAAATAGAAAGTAAGTTCATGATCAATGAAAAGAATGAAAACTTGTTGATAAAATACCAGTTAAAGCAGTTGTTAAAATTGCAATAAAAAATCCTATGATTGAGAGAATAATTACTCTCTTGCCTCTCCACTTTCCTGCAATCTTACTTACAATCCCAATTCCATATATAAGCCAAACCAAAAGAGTTCCCACAATTTTGGGATCTAAATAGGAGAAATGAGGGAAAGCACTAGGAAGCCAAATTATTCCAACCACAATTGCAATAGTTAGCAAAATAAAACCTATAACAGCAGAGTAATAGCTTAGTTTTTCCAGAACTTCTAAGTTTGGCAACCTATTAAACAGTATCCCGAATTTGCTGAACTTTATTTCTTTATAAAGAATCAAATATAAAAATCCGTAAACCGCAGAGATTGTAATTCCTGAATAACCTAGCAAAGCGTTAAAAACATGAAGACCAAGAAAAGAGCTTCTCAAAACCGGATTTACAACAAGAAGTTCTTTAATGAAAAG
This sequence comes from Ignavibacteriaceae bacterium, assembly GCA_046706145.1. GTDB lineage: Bacteria > Bacteroidota > Ignavibacteria > Ignavibacteriales > Ignavibacteriaceae > JBJKPP01. The sequence continues at coordinate 6,801 of JBJKPP010000231.1, forward strand.
TGAAGACACAACTTGAAAAATAAATGAGATAAATATTATGAATAAGCCTGTCCCACTAATGTTGGTTAAGAG
>JBJKPP010000232.1:0-2379 GCA_046706145.1 Ignavibacteriaceae bacterium
TATATGCTTGAACCATCACTTGCGGGTTACTTGCCTTCATAGAGAGAACTATTTCTTGGTAACTTAAATCTTCACAAATTCTTACAAATTCCAGAGCAGACTCTACCATTCCTTTGGGAGTGTCTCCGTACCTGCTCATAATTCTATCCGAAAGAGAACCGTGATTCGTTCCGATTCTCATTGCTGTACCATATTCTTTACAGATTTTTACTAAAGGAGTGAATTTTTTTCTAATTTTTTCTAATTCTTCTTCGTACTGCTTATCGGTGTATTCTATAAATTTAAATTTTTTCCTGTCTGCAAAGTTGCCTGGATTTACGCGTACTTTTTCAACAATTCTTGCGGCAATTTCGGCGGCGTTCGGAGTGAAATGAATATCTGCAATTAAAGGAACGTTGCATCCTCTTTGTCTTAATTCTTTTTTGATGTTTTCAAGATTTTGTGCTTCAAGTTTACTTGGAGCTGTAATTCTCACATAATCACAGCCAGATTCAACCATTCTAATCGTTTGCTCAACAGTTGCAATTGTGTCCATCGTATCTGTAATTGTCATTGATTGAATTCTAATCGGATTATTCCCGCCAAGCGGAACATCGCCTACGTGAACTTCTCTTGTTTTATATCTCGAATATCTTGTTAAGCTATTGCAGTATTTCCTTGTTTTTGCAATTGTCTCGTACATAAGCCTCTATGTTTTTATTTTCTCATCTAATATAATAATAAGCAACGATAGCATAAAAGTCTTATATATAGGATTTTAGAAATATGTGTGATTGAGCTAAGTAATGTCTTGTGCTGGTTATAAAAGTTCAAGATTTATAGGTAAGATTTTGTTAAATTCAAGATTGCTATTAAGGAGTTTTAAGATTTAGAAAAATGAGAATTTCCGAGCGCAAAATAGAAGAAATAAGAGTCTCTGCTAACATTGTAGATATAATTTCGCAATATGTCCCTTTAAGAAAAAGGGGAAAAAACTACATAGGGTTATGTCCTTTTCACAACGAAAAAACCCCTTCTTTTACTGTTAGCGAAGAAAAGCAAATTTACCACTGTTTTGGATGCCACGCTGGCGGAAATGTTTATTCTTTTTTGATGGAGTATAACAAAATTTCTTTCGTTGAAGCTGTTCAACAATTAGCAGAACAGCTTGGAATTCAAATTGATTATGAAAGTCCGGAAGCGGAAGAACAGCAAAGTGAAGCAGAAATTTTATATGAGATTAACACTGAAGCTGCAAAATATTTTTCTGACAATTTGCTCAATAAAAAAGAAGGGGAATTTGTTAAGGAATATTTAACTAAGAGAAACATTAAGCCTCAAACGATAAGAACTTTTGGACTTGGTTATGCTCTGGATGGGTGGGAGAATTTTATTTCGTTTGCCAAAGAAAATAACATGGGCATTGAAAAAACTATTCAGTTGGGACTAATAGGAAAAAATACAGACGGAAGACTTTACGACAAATTTTCCGGAAGACTTATTTTTCCGATATTTTCTCCCAATGGCAGAGTAATAGCTTTTGCAGGTAGAATTTTAAAGGACGCTGAAGGAAAAGCAAAGTATTTAAATTCACCGGAATCTTTAATTTATCACAAAAGTAGAATTCTTTACGGACTTTCGTTAAGTAAAGATGAGATAAGAAGATTGGACAAAGCGATTTTGGTTGAAGGCTACATGGATTTGATTTCACTTTATCAAAATGGAGTGAAAAATGTTGTGGCTGTTTCAGGTACAGCGCTTACTGAAGAACAAGTCCAACTCCTTTCGCGTTATACTAAAAATGTTGTTCTTCTTTTTGATGCGGACAGTGCGGGAATAAAAGCATCCATGCGGAGTATTGAGATTCTTTTGAAAAAGGATATGGAAATCAAAATTGTCACTCTTCCTGAAAATGAAGACCCGGATTCATTTATTAATAATTATGGTAAGGAAAGATTTGATGAATTGACACTTATGGCAAAGAACTTTTTGGAATACCAAACAGAATATTACGATTCCATTGGTATGTTTAAGGACCCTGCCAAATCTGCGGAAGCTTTAAGAGATATAGTTTCTGTTGCCTCTCTAATAGAAGATGAACTTAAAAGAACTTTCCTTATAAAATCTATTGCAAAGAAGTTTAATCTTCGTGAAAAACTTCTTGAGTCTGAGATGGAGAAAGTTTTGAATAAAACAAAGATTAGAGAAAAAAGAATAATCTCATCCAGTGAAACGAGAAAAACAAGAGAAAATAATGTTGGCGCTAAAAGTGTCACTATAGATTCATTTACAGTGAAGCTAGAAAGAGATTTGATAAAACTTTTATTTGAAGATAATGACAAAATCATTGACTTCATCTTTGCCAACATAAAAACCGAGGATTTTCAGGGAGAGACCAAC
>JBJKPP010000233.1:0-4783 GCA_046706145.1 Ignavibacteriaceae bacterium
AATATCACTGCTGCAACGATCCTCGATAAGTTATTTCCAATGCTTATCTTAACAAGTGTTGGTGCAGTCGTCTTTTTGTATTTCAGCACTTATATGAATTATATAAGTAATGCTGTTTTTATACTTGGTTTGGCATTAGTAATAATTTTTTCTTTCGTATTTGCGTTGCTGCTCTACAAAAGAAATTTGTTAGGACATGAATTTATTAATAAAATTATTAAAGCTATTACAAAAAAGGAATATGACCTTAATTTATTTAATAGAATTAATAATCAGTTGATTACTAAACTTTTTGGTATCTCTTTTCTTTTTTTTATTTGTTACACATTCGAATTTGGAATATTATTTATTGCTTTCTCAGCAAACTTGAGTTTTGTGTCCTGTTTGGTAATTTGTTGTGTCGTTATGTTTTCCAAAGCCTTTATTCCTCAAATATCTTTTGGAGATTTGGGAATTAGGGAAGGAGCGGCTGTATTTTTCTTTACAAAAGTTGGGGTCAGTGCAGGAATTGCAATAAGTGCCTCTTTATTTTTATTCTTGTTCAATCTTCTTCTGCCTGCAGCAATTGGATTCATAATTTCTCATAATAAAGCAGATGACTGAATTGCTAATCTCTACTTTAGTACTCATTTTTCTTCTTGATACTTATTATGTAGTGTTTCTTATTAGAATAATCTCCGGTCTTAAGAATTTATCGAGGCTGTCAAATCATTACGAAAAAAAACCTGACGAATTTGTTTCTGTGGTAGTGCCTTTTAGAAACGAATCTGAGAATATAGTTCGCTGTTTGAAGAGCCTCGAAGAACAAAATTATTTTCGAGATAAATTTGAAATGATTTTTATAAATGATTTTTCTGATGATGATTCTCTGGTAAAATTATGCAGCAATAAAAAATTAGAAAATGTAAGGATCCTTTCTCTTCCTGATAGTCTGAGGAAAATTTCATCGAAGAAGACAGCAGTTAGATATGGGATAGAAAATTCTAATGGAAATATAATTGTTACAACTGACGCTGATTGTGTTCATTCTTCTAACTGGTTGCAATCCCTAGTCAATAGTTTTGATTACAACACCGGAGTTGTTGCTGGACCTGTACAATTTGAAGAAGAAACAACAATCTTCCAGAAAATGCAAAAAATAGAATTTCAAAGCCTGATTTTCTCAGGTGCCGGACTAATTGGAATCGAAAAACCGGTTATCTGCAATGCTGCGAATTTTGCTTTTAGAAAAGATTTGTTCTTCAAACTTGGCGGCTTCGATGATAACATCAATATTTCCTCTGGTGATGATGTTTTTATAATGCAGAAAATTGCTCATCAAACAAAATATAAAGTTAAGTTTTGCATGAAGGAAGATTGCATTGTCAAAACAAAATCCAGCAAAAACTTCAAGGAATTTTTTGAACAAAGGAAGAGGTGGGCGGGGAAGATTAATTTCTATTATGACAAATTATTTGTGCTAAGTCTTGTTTCTGTCTTTCTATTTTATCTAACTATTTTGATTCAGCTTATTCTTGGAATTTTCATCACTGATGTATTTCTTCTAACGTTTTTATTTTCATTTTTGTTGAAAATTTTGATGGATTTTTTTGTTTTAAGAAAAGGTTATCAAATGCTGAATCAAAGACTTCCCGCTGGAGTTTTCTTGCTTGCCGAGTTTTTTCACATTCCATATATAATCTTATCAATTTTGGGTGGTTTTTTAGGTAATTACAGTTGGAAAGGAAGAATTACTGCACATTAAAATCTGTACAATTTAGTTGCTATATGTTCACTTTTATATACACAAATCTTTATTTTTTGCTTCAAATTCCAAAGAAAACAAATATTTTCACTGGCACTAACATTGTCATCTAGCAAATAGAATAGTCATAAAAGGACAAATAAAATGAAAAAGATGATTTTAATACTCGTATTTATTATTAGCAGCTGTTTAGTAGCTACAAAAGCAGAAACCAGCCTTAGTTTGGATGGTCCATATGGCTTATTTTATACAGAGCTTTCGCCGTACGGAACCTGGATTCAGACTTACGATGGCGTAGTAGTCTGGAGACCAAATATGGTGGATGATTCTTGGGCCCCTTATACGGACGGAAGATGGATTTGGACTGCAGACGGCTGGTACTGGGACTCATACGAGCCTTTCGGATATATAGTTTTTCACTATGGCCGTTGGTATTTTGATAATTACTATGGATGGGTTTGGATTCCAGATAATCAATGGGCGCCTGCCTGGGTTGAATGGCGTTATGATAATAATTATATAGGCTGGGCTCCTCTTCCGCCTTATGCCGGATTCTCGATAAATGTCGGACTCCATTTCTCATTCAATTATGTTTCTCCCTACGGATTCTGGAGGTTCGTATCGTACCGTTACTTCTGTGATCCTTATGTTTATCATTATTATGTTCCTCACAACCGTGTTTACGGCATATACAAAAAAACAACTTACAGAGCCGTTTATGGTTTTACTAATGGAAGGGTTGTAAATAGAGGTGTTGATATAAACCTTATAAGAAAAAGATCAGGAGTTAATATAAGAGAGACTAATATTAAAGTAGTCTCCAATCCGAGGGAATTAAGAAATAATTCCGGCTCGAGGAATGATGTTAGGGCATTCATTGCAACACGCGAAGAATTGTCGAGAAGCAGAGCGGAAAGCATGGTTATACAAAAAGGAAGAGAAAGATCATCATTAGATGTAAACAGGATCCAGATCAATAGACCTGATATGACTCCGACTGTTAGAGGAAATGATAATTATAGATCTGTAATTCCGACTAGGCCAGTGGAAATGAATAAAGTAGAAACACCGAGGAGCGTACAGAGGGAGAATCCTGTTCATAATGAGTCTTATCAGAATGATTCTCCAGTAATTATTAAAAGGAATCCTAACAATCAATCTGTAGAAAGAGCACAGCCTCAAAGGAATTCTGGCGGAGAACAAATTATTAGACGGAGCGAACCGCAAAGAAGAGAAGCTCCAAGTCGAGAAAACAGAAGCAATCCACGTGATCAAAGAAATGGTGGTAATCAGAGAAGAAGATAACTCATTTAACTCTCTCTCCTAACTAATATCTCAATGGCCCTCCTCCGATAACTTCGGGAGAGGGCTTCCTCTTTTTATACATTTATGTGAGTAAAATTTGAAATTAATGGTAGTGAGGAAATAGAAGTCAAAATATGAAATAAATAGTTAGATTTGATTAAATAACATCAATAAATTGAAAATAGTAAACACGTCAAAAAAAGCCTATTCTTTAAATTTCTCTGCCTGTTCCTTTGTAAAAATGTATAAGTAATCCCGCCTTTTGTATACGTTATATGGAACTTGCTTTTTTAAATTAGTATCATAAAAATGAGCAAATAAAAAGGAGATATTAGTATGGTTTTAGAAGAAAAGTATACGCTATCTAATGGGATTGAGATCCCAAAATTAGGTCTTGGGACATGGTTTATAAGTAATGAAGATGTTGTACAGGCTATTAAATATGCTGCAAAAATTGGTTACCGGCATATTGATACTGCTCAGGCATACCAGAATGAAAGCGGAGTTGGAGACGGAATTAGAGCGTGCGGTGTGAAAAGAGAAGATATGTTTGTAACTACAAAACTTGGCGCAGAAGTGAAATCATACAAAGAAGCTGTTACTTCAATTGATAAATCACTTCAAAAAATAGGACTTGATTATATTGATATGATGATAATTCACAGTCCGCAGCCCTGGAAAGAATTCCATGGAGATAATCGTTACTTCGAAGGAAACTGTGAAATTTGGAGAGCTCTTGAAGAAACATATAAGGCCGGGAAACTTCGTGCTATTGGTATTTCGAACTTTGAAAAAGCAGACATCGACAACATCCTTGAATCATGTTCTATAAAACCAATGGTAAACCAAATTTTGGCGCATATAAGCAATACACCTAAGGAACTGATTCAATATTCTCAAGAAAAGGGTATGCTTGTAGAGGCATATTCACCAATCGGACACGGAGAACTATTGAAGAACCAGGAAGTAGTAGCAATAGCAAAAAAATATAATGTCTCTGTACCTCAATTAGGTATTCGTTATACTCTTCAGCTCGGTCTTCTTCCATTACCTAAGACTGCGAATCCGAAGCATATAAAAGCAAATTCCGAAGTGGATTTTGTTATCTCTGAAGAAGATATGGAGTTCTTAAAAAATATGGAACCGATTGAGGATTATGGAGAATCCAGCATGTTTCCTGTTTACTCAGGAAAATGAAGCTGATAAAATTTTGTAACAATTAAGAAAAAATATTAAGGAGAAGTAATATGCAAATTACAAAAAACGGAACACAGCAATCAGTAAAAGGACCGGAAGATTGGTTTAGTGGACAAGTAAGATTAGACCCTCTCTTTTCAAAAAAAGATGCAACTAAAGCAGCCGGATCATTGGTTACTTTTGAACCAGGAGCAAGAACTGCCTGGCACACACACCCGGCGGGACAAACTCTTATTGTGATATCAGGGCTGGGATGGGTTCAGCGTGAAGGCGGTCCAATCGAAGAAATTAATCCCGGAGATGTTGTTTGGTTTGAACCTAAAGAAAAACACTGGCACGGTGCTTCTCCAAACAAAGCAATGAGCCATATTGCAATTCAGGAAGAGAAAGATGGAAAAGTAGTGAACTGGATGGAGAAGGTCACTGATGAACAATATAAAAAGTAAAAAAAGATTTTAATGTTAAACATAAGGAAAAGAAAATGTCAGAATGGATAAAAGAAGAGCTTGGAATAATTGCAAATTCAGATGATCTGCA